>NZ_BDGM02000016.1:0-70882 GCF_001748485.2 Tepidibacillus sp. HK-1
CATTGTGATTGTGGTTTTATGGCAGATAGAGATTGGAACGCTTCTATCAATATCAAGCGTGAAGGATTGCGACTGTTAGTATAATCATAAATAGAGCATGGAACAGGCTCGATAGCTAAGTAAATTTCGTACCGTTAGGTGCGATTACCTTAGAAACCCCCACCTCTAAGCAAGCGTAGGTGGCGGGTAGTTCACAACGAAACAGGTTAGGAGCAAATAGGATGCTTGAAACAAAAACGAAGATTTGGAATGTGGATAAATTTGTGGATGAATGTCATCCTGATATCATAGAAGTAGCCAAGCGTTTAAGGGAAGGGGAAGTGATCGCTTTTCCTACAGAAACAGTATATGGCCTTGGCGCAAATGCTTTAGATACAGAAGCAGTAAAAAAAATCTTTGCAGCAAAAGGGCGTCCTAGTGATAATCCACTAATCGTCCATATTGCCAGCTATAAACAGCTAGAGCAGCTTGTTGAAGATGTGGATAAACGTAGCAAAAGACTAATGGATCAGTTTTGGCCAGGACCTTTAACCATTATTTTTAAACGAAAAGATGGAATATCCCCATTAGTTACAGCTGGACTTCCCACTGTGGCGGTTAGAATGCCTAATCATCCTGTAGCCCTTGCAGTTATTAAGGCAGCAGATCTACCGATTGCAGCGCCTAGTGCTAATCGCTCTGGAAAACCTAGTCCGACGACTGCAGATCATGTTTGGCATGATTTACAGGATAGAATCGAAGGAATTGTCGATGGTGGGCCAACAGGTGTAGGCTTAGAATCTACAGTCATTGATCTAACTGAGGAAATTCCAACAGTCTTAAGGCCTGGTGGTATAACCATCGAAGAATTAGAAGCCGTTCTTGGTGTTGTGTCCTTAGACCCTGCACTTATTAAAGAAGAAGAAAAACCAAAATCACCGGGAATGAAATATACCCATTATGCTCCAACAGGAGAGATGTGGATCGTTCGTGGGAAGGAACAAGCGGTTATAGATAAAATCAATCAACTGGCTAATCAAATGACTAATGAAGGGAAAAAAGTAGGCGTATTAACGCTCCGCGAGCATGAAAAGGAGATTTTAAAAGCTGACTTGGTTTTAGGTTATGGTTCCAAAAATAATCTACACCCATTAGCAGTACATCTATATGATGCGTTGCGAACATTTGATCAACAAAAGATCGATTATATATTAGTTGAGGGTGTGGGGGAAGCGGGAATTGGTCTAGCTATTATGAATCGAATAAAAAAAGCAGCAGGTGGAAAAATGATTGACGTATAAAGAGACAACCCCTTGCATAATGTTGGATAGACAAGGTTATGGAGGGGATGTTGCTATGGAATGGATGACAAACCTAGGGCAAATTATGGCACTTCTTATGATAGGCATTGCTCTAGGAATGGATGCCTTTTCTTTAGGAATCGGTATTGGAATGCAAAAATTATCTTGGGCTCAAATCAGCAAGATTAGTATCACCATAGGTATTTTTCATATATTGATGCCACTCATTGGAATGGTGATCGGGCACTTTCTTTCCACCTTTATAGGGGACATTGCTACTTGGGTTGGAGGAATCATTTTAGTGATGCTTGGTGCGAATATGCTTTGGTCGTCATTTTTAAGCAATAAAGCGCATGTTTTAGACCAAACAGTAGGAATCGGGTTATTTTTACTCGCTTTTAGTGTTAGTATTGATGCTTTATCTGTCGGTCTATCCTTAGGGCTTTTTTCTGCAGATTTTTTATTTGTTGTTTTATTGTTTGGTATCATAGGTGGAGCAATGACTGCCTTAGGCTTAACATTAGGGGATAAGATTGGCGATTGGCTCGGGGATTATGGAGAAGCACTTGGTGGTATCATTCTGCTCGTCTTTGGCATTAAATTTTTGGTGTAGCCATGGAACAAATCATTTTGATTAGCCTATTGTCAGGTCTTGCCACCGGAATAGGTGGTTTAATGGTTCTTTGGTTTGGACGTCCTGATTCAAGAGTGTTGGGATTTTATCTAGGTATTTCTGCCGGCATGATGGGAATGGTTGTTTTTGTTGATTTACTTCCAGCCTCATTCACTTATGGGAACATAAAATATACCTGGATTGGTCTTTTGATTGGCATTCTTATTATGTCTTTAGTTGATTGGTTTATTGCCAAATTTCTACCCTTGTCCAATCATCTAAATCAAATAGCAGAAGAACGATATTATCGACAGCTGGCCATTTTTTTCACCCTTGCGATTGCTTTGCATAATTTACCTGAAGGTGTAGCAATTGGGGCGGGATTTGAAACACAAGAAAAGTTAGGCATTCGCGTCGCCCTAGTCATCGCTTTGCACAATATTCCCGAAGGGTTAGGAGTAGCTTCAACCCTGATGTTAAGTAAACTTCGCTCATTGACTATTTTTTTAATTCCACTTTCAACAGGTTTATTTATTCCTTTAGGTACATGGATCAGTATCCTCATCGGCGAGATGGTACCCTATTGGATTTCTATTGGACTTAGTGTGGCTGCTGGTGCAATGGGGTATTTAGTCGTTAAAGATATAGGACCAGAAAGCATGAAGTTACATCGTTTATTGGGGCAATTTGGAATGGGGATCGGGATTCTCATTATGTATATTGTCTATCAATTAAATCATTGAAGAGAAGGATGGTTTTAGTCATGAATGTATTATTTGTATGTACAGGCAACACATGTCGAAGCCCAATGGCAGAGAAAATTTTAAAAAAAATAGCTACAGATGAAGGGTTGGAACTAGCTGTAAAATCAGCTGGAATTTTGGCGATTGAAGATCTCCCTGCATCTGAGCATGCAAGAACCGTCATGCAGGAATATGGTGTAGAAGACGACCACAGTGCAAAAAAAGTAACAAGGAAATTATTAAAATGGGCAGACCTTGTGTTTACCATGACAGAAGGACATAAACAGGTATTAGTAGAGCAATACCCTGAGTTTATCGAAAAAATAAAAATGCTTAAAGAATCCGGAGATATTTCCGATCCATTTGGGAACGATTTGGAAGTTTACCGAGAAACAGCCAAAGAGATTGAAGCAGCCATTCGAACATTTTTGGATAGAAGAAAAATCCTATAATCACAAAAAAAATTAGGGAATATGAAGGAGTAGCCACCTTCTTAGCGAATACTTACTTAGCTAGTGGAATTTGGCAATAAAAAAGACTTTTAATCAAAAGGTTGGTGAGGAAATGGAAAAAGGGGAAAATAAGTTTAAATTTAGTTTAACCAAAAAATTTGTTACAGGCATTTCGATGCTATCTTTCATTACATATGGGACAAGTGCATTTTTCATCATTGTTTTAAAAGACGCGATTCTTAATCGAATGCCTTTTTTAACATTTGAACTTTTTGTTATTCTTACTTTGATTTTAGGTGTAGTATGGACAATCTTTTTTGGCTATGTCGCTTCTAGAATTCTAACGAAACCGTTGATCGAACTGGAACAATCAGCAAGAATTGCAGCAACAGGTGATTTAAGTAGAGATGTGAAGGTCGTTAAATCTGATGATGAATTAAGAGCATTGGGAATTGCCTTTAACCAAATGTTAACAAATCTACGAATGATGGTACGTGATATCAATGGAAATTTTGAACTTACCAATAATAATGTAGATGAATTAATCCTTGCATCTGAACAATCGGCCAACTCAGCAGAAAATATTTCTCGAACGATTGAAGAGATTGCTAAAGGAGCAGAGCGGCAAGCAATTGCAACCAATGCGACAGTAGAATCATTGACTCAAATCAATCGCTTATCAGAAGAAGTCAAGCAAAAAGCCAACCAAACTAAAAACCATTCCCACTACATGGAACAAGTCATCAAAGAAAGCATTGAAGTCGTCCATTCATTAGTAGAAGGACTACATCATATTGCAAACGCCAACCAAGAATCGATTGATTTAGTAAAAAGGCTAGAAAAAAACGCTGGAGAAATTAGTACCATTACCGAAGTGGTAGGAAATATAGCGGAGCAAACCAATCTGTTAGCCTTAAATGCCTCCATAGAAGCGGCAAGAGCCGGTGAACATGGACGGGGATTTGCTGTTGTAGCCAATGAGGTAAGGAAACTAGCAGACCAAAGTACAAAAGCTGTTCAAAATATTAGTTCTATTATTGGACAAATGCAACAAGAAGTACATAACGTGGTAAGGAAAATCTCTGAACAAGTAGAGCTAGCAACCTCAGAATCGAATCGGGGAGAAAAAACAAAACAATCTCTTGCTAGCATTGGTGAATCTGTGAACCAAGTAGTGTTCTCTATTGAAGAGATTACTAAACTGATCGAAAAACAATTCCAACATATTCAGGAAACATTGTCAGAGGCTCAAAATATGGCAGCGGTTGCAGAAGAAACTTCGGCAGGAGCACAGCAAGTGGCAGCGACAACCGAAGAGCAAACGGCGGCAATGGAAGAAATCGCTGCAACAGTTCAACAATTAAGAGATTCCGCATATCATTTAAAAGAATTAATAGAAAAGTTTCGTGTCTAAGAGAGGGGTTTAAACCCACTCTTTTTTAAAATAAGAAAGTATAACTTTCTTCCACTTTTCATTTAAGGGATTGTATATTCCGTTGGAATATACAAACCTTTTTTTAATGGAGAAGATGGAGTCTTCTTCTGCAATATGTTAAAATTGTTTGGGTAATAATATGGAGAATGATGAAGATGGAGGGAAAAGAAATGAAGGTGGCAATCGCATCAGACCATGGTGGGTACGAATTAAAAGAACATATCAAAATGATCATGGATGATATGGGTATTGAGTATGAAGATCTGGGTACAGACAGTGTTGAATCTGTAGATTATCCAGACTATGCATTGCCAGTAGCCCACAAAGTGGCGAAAGGAGAAGTGGATCGGGGTATTTTAATTTGCGGAACAGGGATTGGCATGTCGATCGCCGCAAACAAAGTAGAAGGCATTCGTGCAGCTTTAGTCCATGATTGCTATTCAGCAAGAGTTACAAGGCAACATAATGATTCAAACATATTGTGTTTAGGGGGTCGAACCACTGGTTTCAATGTTGCAGAAGATATTGCACGAATTTGGTTACAAGAACAATTTGAAGGCGGTCGCCACGAGAGAAGAGTGCAGAAGATCATGCAAATTGAGAATCGCTTAAAGGAGTGATTTTGGATGGATACCATTGAGATTCAATCCCAAGTTAGAGCAGTTTTAGAGGATTTGATCCAATCTTTCCCTTTAAACCACAAACAAATTCTAGTGTTAGGTGTCAGTACAAGTGAGGTATTGGGTCAGCATATTGGTTCAGCAGGTAGTGAAGAAGTAGCAAAGGCTATTTATACAGAAGTAGCTAAAGCAAAAGAACAACATGGTTTTCATCTAGCTTTCCAAGGATGCGAACATATCAATCGGGCATTAGTCGTTGAAAAAGAAACAGCTGAACAGTTTGGCTTAGAAGTCGTTACAGTAGTTCCAGTGCGAAAAGCAGGAGGTGCAATGGCAACCTATGCCTTTCAGCAAATGAAGGATCCTGTTGTAGTAGAATTTATAAAAGCAGATGCAGGGATAGATATTGGTGATACTTTGATTGGTATGCATCTAAAACATGTCGCTGTCCCTGTCCGTTCCAAAGTAAAGAAAATTGGTGAAGCACATGTGAATATGGCCAAAACAAGACCAAAACTAATCGGTGGGGCAAGGGCACAATACAATATAGATATGAGATGTGAGAAGTGAGAATTGAAAGAGGGGAGACAGTTATGGAAAGGTTAAAAGTGCAAGATCCACAAATAGCAGAAGCTATACAATTAGAAATCAATCGTCAAAGGTCTAAAATAGAATTGATTGCGTCGGAAAACTTCGTAAGTGAGGCAGTTTTAGAGGCGTTAGGTTCTGTCATGACTAACAAGTATGCTGAAGGATATCCTAACAAACGCTATTATGGCGGTTGTGAATATGTAGATATTGTTGAGGATTTAGCTAGAGAGCGAGCAAAGCAATTGTTTGCAGCAGAACATGCTAACGTCCAACCCCATTCTGGTGCTCAAGCGAATATGGCTGTTTATTTTTCTGTTTTAAATCCTGGAGATACTGTTTTAGGAATGAATTTAAGCCATGGTGGTCATTTAACACATGGTAGTCCTGTTAATTTTTCTGGAATCCTTTATCATTTTGTTTCCTATGGTGTCGATCCTGAAACAGAACAAATCGATTATGAAGAAGTGCGTAAGCTGGCTAAGGAACATCAACCTAAATTGATTGTTGCTGGTGCTAGTGCCTACCCAAGGATCATCGATTTTGCCAAAATGAGGGAGATTGCAGATGAGGTAGGAGCGCTTTTGATGGTAGATATGGCGCATATCGCTGGATTGGTAGCAACGGGTTTGCATCCAAATCCTGTACCATATGCTGATTTTGTAACGACAACGACACATAAAACCTTAAGAGGCCCAAGGGGTGGAATGGTTTTATGTAAAGCAGAATATGCAAAAGTTTTAGATAAAACGGTCTTCCCAGGTATGCAAGGTGGTCCTTTGATGCACGTGATTGCGGCAAAGGCTGTTGCATTAGGTGAAGCTTTACAACCTGAATTTAAAGAGTATGCAACAAAAGTCGTCGAAAACAGCAAACATTTAGCCCAAAGTTTAATTGATCGAGGATTTAAATTAGTATCTGGCGGGACTGACAACCATCTGATCCTTGTCAATCTAACCGAAATGGATATTACTGGAAAAGAAGCAGAACATCTTCTTGATGAGATTGGAATTACATGTAATAAAAATGCCATTCCTTTCGATTCTACCAGTCCATTTATTACCAGTGGAATTCGCATTGGCACAGCTGCTGTCACGACTAGGGGAATGGATAAAGCAGCAATGGAGGAAATCGCTGAGATTATCAGCATGACATTAAAGAATCCAACAGATGAAGCAGTCCATCAACAAGCAAAAGAGAAAGTTGTCGAATTAGTGAAACGATTCCCTCTATACAAAGATCTATAAAAAAGAAGAAAATCAAAGGAGTAGTAACATGTCCAAATTATATGTTTTTGATCATCCCTTAATTCAACATAAATTGACTTACATACGTGATAAAAATACTGGAACAAAGGAATTTAGGGAGTTAGTAGATGAAGTGGCCACACTGATGGCTTACGAAATTACCCGTAATCTACCATTAGAAGAAGTTACGATCGAAACGCCTGTAAGCCTTGCAAAAACAAAGGTAGTTGCAGGGAAAAAAATTGGGCTTGTACCTATCTTGCGTGCTGGATTAGGAATGGTAGATGGCATCTTAAAAATTATCCCTGCTGCAAAAGTAGGTCATGTTGGCCTTTATCGTGATCCAGAAACATTAAAGCCTGTGGAATATTATTTAAAATTACCTTCAGATATTGCTGAACGCGACCTTATTGTGATCGACCCCATGTTGGCAACTGGTGGTTCTGCATCAGCAGCCATTCAATTGCTTAAAGAAAAAGGTGCACAAAATATTAAATTGATGTGTTTAATTGCTGCTCCAGAAGGAATTAATCAGGTTCAACAAGACCATGATGATGTAGATATCTATGTAGCAGCCGTTGATGAGAAATTAAATGACCATGGCTATATCGTTCCAGGATTAGGAGATGCAGGGGATCGACTTTTTGGAACAAAGTAGAAGCTTTGCAAAGTAAAAGGGGATTTCAATCGTGAAAAAAGTAAAAGTAATGACCATATTTGGGACAAGGCCAGAGGCGATTAAAATGGCGCCTTTAGTCAAAACATTGCAACAAAAAAAAGAGCAATTCGAATGTATTGTCACTGTAACAGCCCAACATCGACAAATGTTAGATCAGGTATTAGACGTTTTCCAAATCGCTCCTGATTACGACTTGAACATCATGCAACAAAGGCAAACCTTGACAGGCATTACAGTAAGGGCATTACAAGGTTTGGAAGAAGTGATGATGAAAGAAAAGCCAGATCTCGTTCTAGTACATGGGGATACAAGCACGACCTTTGTTGGCAGTTTAGCTGCTTTCTACCAACAAATACCTGTTGGCCATGTGGAGGCAGGTTTAAGGACAGGGAATAAATACTCTCCATTCCCAGAAGAAATGAATCGACAACTTACAGGGGTGTTGGCAGATCTCCATTTTGCACCAACAGATTGGTCTGCAGAGAATTTGCGAAGAGAAAATAAAATAGAGAATAACATCTATATCACAGGAAATACCGTTATTGATGCCTTTAAAACAACGGTTCAAAAAGAATATCAACATCCTGTTTTAGAGAAAATAGGCAGTAAGAAAATGGTACTCATAACAGCGCATCGTCGAGAAAACCTTGGAGAACCGATGGAACGAATTTTTAGAGCGATTCGTCGCTTGGTTGATACCCATCCAGAGATAGCGGTTGTTTACCCTGTACACCTTAATCCTGTTGTAAAAGAGTTGGCAATCAAGATATTAGGGCATCACGATCGAATTCATTTAATCGATCCACTTGATGTCATCGACTTTCATAATTTTGAGGCGCGAGCACACCTCATCCTTTCAGATTCAGGGGGAGTTCAAGAAGAGGCACCCTCTTTCGGTGTACCCGTATTGGTTTTGCGTGATACCACAGAACGGCCTGAAGGAATTGAAGCAGGAACGTTAAAATTAGTAGGGACAGAAGAAGAGGAGATTTATGCTCAAGCCCATCAGCTATTATCTAACAAAGAGGCATATGAGCAAATGTCAAGGGCAGCAAATCCATATGGTGATGGACAAGCTTCAGAAAGGATAGCTGAAGCGATTCTATACCACTTTGGTCAACAAAAAGACCGTCCCATCCCATTCCAACAAATATACATCGATCCAAGATTTCCCTATCATTGTTATGATTGACAAAGAAAGGGCCATATTGTACGATAACCTTGTTAATATCCATTTAGATCTTTAAATAAAACTTCACAAAATTTAGAGATTATTATTCATTGTAAAAATTTCTTGAACATTTAAAAAAGTCTTTGGTATACTGTTTAAGGCGAATGATTTTAACAATGGATACATACAAAAATCTCTTTTTTTTTGAAAGGTTTGTGAGTGGTAGCACAATGACACAGAACCAAGATCCAAAAAATCAAAATCCTTGGCGGGCATTAGCCGTTGTTAGTGTGATTGGTGTTAACGCTGCCATATTTCTTCTTGTCGGACTATGGATTGGTAAAAAAGTTGACCTATATTTACATACATCTCCGGTTTTTTTAATCATTGGTATGATTGTGGGGATCATATTTGGAATCTGGTCTGTCATTGGTTTAATTAAGCCCTTTTTAGGAGACTAGCAATGGGACATCCTTCTATGAGTGATTTTAAGGCAAGAATCATTAGAATTGTTCGCTATACTCTCATTCTACTAAGTTTATTTATGATTGGTGTGATTACGCCTTATTCAGCTATTTTCTTAGGATTAGCGCTAGGATTAGCAGTAGGCTTATTAAATCTGTTACATACTGCTTGGAAAGTGAATCGAATTGGCGAAATTGCAATTAAAGTAAAAGCACAAACAAGAAAAAGACCAATGTTTGTAGGGATGTTTACAAGATTTGCAACCTCGATTTTAGCGATCATGCTAGTTTTTCAATATCCTGAACAGTTGCATCTAGTTTCCACGGTCATCGGTTTGTTCCTTATACAAATCGTCACAATCGTGGATGGAATAATAAATAGCATAAGAGAGAAAAACAAAATATCCACAGGAAAGGGGTGAGAATATGGGTCATGAACAACCATTGTGGGCGCCTGAGTCGCTACCTTGGTTAACATTTAATCTATCGACATCATTGATGACCATTGTGACCTTTATTATTGTTCTGGTACTTGCCATTGCAGGGACAAGACGTTTAACGTCTGATACGCCTTCAGGACTACAAAATGTTCTTGAATGGATCGTAGACTTTGTACATGGCATCATTGGAAGTACGATGGACCTGAAAAAAGGTGCAGGCTTTATTTATTTAGGGCTTACACTAATCCTATTTATTTTTATAGGAAACTTGCTAGGTTTGCCGCTAAATTTCATTACAATTCATGATCAACCATTTAGTCTCTTTGGTATGGATATCGTAACTGAAGAGATGATCAAAGAATCAGCGCATCACGAGGTTGAACTAGCATGGTGGAAATCCCCTACTGCGGATGCAAGTGTCACCTTAGCGATGTCACTCTCAATCATTATTTTAACTCACATTATCAGTGTAAAATTTGTTGGAATCAAAAATTACATCAAACATTATTTTGAGCCCCATTTTTTATTTTTCCCACTTCATATCATTGAAGAGTTTGCAAAAACACTAACCTTAGGTTTCCGTCTATTTGGAAACATTTTTGCTGGTGAAGTTCTAATTGGGGTTATTCTCATGATGGGTTTTGCTGGAGTTGTTCCTTTGGTGATATGGCAAGGATTTAGTGTCTTTGTTGGTGCGATCCAAGCCTACGTCTTTACGATCTTAAGCATGGTGTATATTTCCCAAAAAATTCACCATTAATTCAACAGATGCTCACAAAGGTTACTATTAACAACGTTTCTTTAATAAAAAAAGTTTTAAAAAATTTATAAAAATAAAAATTAATTTTTAAGGAGGAAATTTTTCATGGAAATATTAGCAGCAGCAATAGCTATTGGTTTGGCGGCTTTAGGAGCAAGTCTTGGAAACGCATGGGTTATTCAACGTACAGTAGAAGGGATTGCTCGTCAGCCTGAATCTAGAGGTTTCTTACAAACCACAATGTTTATCGGTGTAGGTCTAATCGAGGCATTACCTATTATCGTAGCTGTATTTGCATTTATTATTCTATTCACAAGATAATGTGACATTTAGATAAGTTGGTAGGGGGGGATAAGTCCCCGCCTTCCTTTTTCGTATCCCGTTTTTACTTATTTGTGAAGGGAGTGACTTTTGTGGAAATTGCTTTAGGCAGTTTTTTCATCCAGATTATAGCCTTTGCCTTATTATATCTCCTGTTAAAGAGATATGCATTTGGTCCATTGGTTAAAGTGATGGTCCAACGACAAGAACGCATCCAAAATGAAATCAAAATGGCAGAAAAAAATCGCCAAGAAGCTGAACAATTGATTAAAGAGCAAAACGAAGCCATCCAAAAGGCAAGAATTGAAGCTCAAGAAATAATTGAGCGTGCTCGAGTTTCTAGTATAAAACAAGCAGATGAAATTATGGAAACTGCAAAACGCGAAGCAGAGCGGATGAAAGATCAAGCGATTCAAGAGATTCAACTTGAACAAGAAAAGGCCGTAGCAGCTTTACGTGAGCAAGTAGGCTCCTTATCCGTATTGCTAGCATCCAAAATTATTGAAAAAGAACTTGACACAAAAGAACAATCTAAATTGATTGATGAGTTTATGAAACAAGTAGGGGAAAGCCTATGATGAATAGCCTTGTTGCAAAACGTTATGCGAAAGCGTTATTTGAAGTAGCAAATTCAAAGGGGTTATTAGATCAAGTAGAAGAAAATTTAAAACTCATTTCAAAAGTATTCAATGAGACAGAGGGTTTTCTCTCCTTTTTGCGCCATCCTTTAGTTGAAGGAGAAAAGAAAAAACAGATCATCGACAATGCTTTTGGTGAATCGATTGATCTGATTACAAAAAATTTCCTTTTTCAGCTTGTAGACAGTGGACGAGAAGAATATCTTGAAGGCGTCTTACAAGAATATATTAAACTAGCAAATGAGGTACGCGGGATAGCAGACGTCACTGCAATCACCGCCGTACAACTTGCGAGAACTGAAAGAGAAGAAATCGAACACTCACTTCAGAGAAAATTTGGGAAAACTATTCGCTTACATAATATCGTTGATCCAACGATTGTAGGCGGAATGATCATCCGAATAGGAGACCGTCTATATGATGGAAGCCTTAAAAAGAAATTACATGAGATAAAAAGAAGCCTTGTGGCATCGCGAGTTTAAAGATAGGGGTGGAAAAATGAGTATCAGACCTGAAGAAATCAGCTCGCTTATTAGACAGCAGATTGAATCATACCGATCAGAAATTGAAGTTGCAGACGTTGGTACTGTGATTCAGGTAGGGGATGGAATCGCCCGTATTCATGGTCTTGAACAGGTAATGGCCGGTGAACTATTAGAGTTTGCTAATGGTGTCATGGGAATGGCTCTTAACCTTGAAGAACATAACGTGGGTGTCATTATCCTCGGTCCATATACAGAGATCCGCGAAGGAGATCAAGTAAAACGTACAGGACGTATTATGGAAGTGCCTGTTGGAGAGGCATTACTTGGCCGCGTTGTGAATCCACTTGGACAGCCAGTAGATGGACTTGGCCCAATCCAAACAACAGAGTATCGTCCAATTGAATCACCAGCACCTGGTGTTATTCATCGTAAATCTGTTCATGAGCCAATGCAAACAGGAATTAAGGCGATTGATTCCATGGTACCAATTGGTCGTGGACAGCGGGAGTTAATCATCGGAGACCGCCAAACAGGTAAAACAGCCATTGCGATTGATACGATTATCAACCAAAAAGGCCAAAATATGATTTGTATCTATGTTGCAATTGGTCAAAAGCAATCTACTGTGGCAGGCGTAGTGGAAACACTACGTAAACACGGTGCAATGGATTATACGATTGTAGTTACTGCTAATGCCTCTGAACCAGCACCACTCTTGTACTTGGCACCTTATGCAGGAGTCTCAATGGGAGAATACTTTATGTATAAGGGGCAACATGTACTCGTTGTATATGATGACTTATCAAAACAAGCAGCCGCTTATCGTGAGCTATCACTATTATTACGCCGTCCACCAGGTCGTGAAGCTTATCCTGGAGACGTATTCTATCTTCATTCACGCTTACTTGAACGTGCTGCAAAATTAAGTGATGCATTAGGTGGAGGATCATTAACAGCCCTTCCATTTATCGAAACACAAGCAGGAGATGTTTCTGCTTATATTCCAACAAACGTGATTTCGATCACAGATGGCCAAATTTTCCTTGAGTCTGATCTTTTCTATGCAGGTATGCGACCAGCAGTTAGTGTTGGTTTATCTGTATCTCGTGTAGGAGGAAGCGCTCAGATTAAGGCGATGAAAAAGGTAGCAGGTACATTGCGTCTTGACCTTGCACAATACCGCGAATTAGCAGCATTTGCTCAATTTGGGTCAGATTTAGATAAAGCAACACAAGCTCGTTTGACACGAGGCGAGCGTACAATGGAAATCTTGAAGCAAGACCAATATCAACCAATGCCTGTTGAAAAACAAGTTGTTTCTATTTTCTCAGCCATTAAAGGATTTTTAGATGACGTTCTTTTAGAAGATGTAAAACGTTTTGAAAAAGAATTGTTAACCTTTATGGATACTTCGCATCCAGAAATTTTAGCAACGATCCGTGAAACAAAAGACTTAGCAAGTGATACAGAAGAAAAGCTTTCTCGTGCCATTGATGAGTTTAAAAAGACTTTTGTTCCTTCAAAATCATAATTCCAATTTCGACTTCCTGAACAACTTTGCATCGGCAAAATTGTTTGTTAAGGTGGTGAACTAAAAAATGCAAGGAATTCGTGAAATAAAGCGTAGAATCAGAAGTGTCCAAAGTACGAAACAGATTACTAAGGCGATGAAGATGGTCGATGCGGCGAAATTACGCCGTGCGCAAGAAAGGGCAGAAAGTTCACGCCCTTATGCAGAGAAAATGAAAGAAGTAATCGCTGCACTTGCCGCAGGAACAGATCAAGTTGACCACCCTTTACTAGAAGTTCGCGAAGTAAAGAAAACAGGCTATTTAGTCATTACTTCTGATCGTGGATTAGCAGGTGGTTATAATGCAAATATTTTACGTAAAGTAACCATGGCGATCAAAGAAAGACACAAATCCGTAGATGAATATGTTATCTTCGTAATTGGTCGTAAAGGACGAGACTTCTTTAAGAAGCGTAACTATCCAATAATTGGTGAAATCGTAGGACTTTCTGACTCGCCAACTTTTGCTGACATCAAAAACATTGCTAGAACAGCAGTGAATATGTATGCGGAGGGTTTATTTGATGAATTATACCTCGTTTATAACGAGTTTATAAGTGCGATTCAACAGGTTCCTACGGAAAAGAAATTACTTCCTTTGGTGGATTTAGAGGAAACAAAGGAAGGATCAGCGACTCAATATGATTTTGAGCCTTCTGCCAAACAAGTGCTAGGAAGTTTATTGCCACGTTATGCTGAAACACTAATCTATAGTGCCTATTTGAATGCAAAAGCAAGTGAACATGGTGCAAGGATGACAGCAATGGGCAATGCAACAGATAACGCAGAAGAAATGATTCAAACCTTAACACTGAACTATAACCGTGCTAGACAGGCATCGATTACACAAGAGATCTCTGAGATCGTTGGTGGTGCCAACGCTTTATCCTAATTTTTATAATCGTAAGGAGGTACATCGATGAACACAGGGCGCATCGTAGCAGTAATGGGTCCAGTTGTAGACATAGAATTTGAACGTGGCTCATTACCTGAAATTTATAATGCGATTACTATTAAACATAAAGCGCAATCTTCTGGTGAAAAAGACATTGACCTTGTCGTTGAAGCAGCTCTTCACTTAGGAGATAATGTGGTTCGTTGCGTTGCTATGGCATCCACGGATGGACTAGTCCGTGGATTGGAAGCGGTAGATACAGGAAAACCTGTCAATGTTCCTGTTGGACGGGCAACATTAGGGCGTGTATTTAATGTGTTAGGGCAGCCTGTAGATGAAGCTGGCGAAGTCAACGCTGAAGTATATCATCCAATTCATCGCAAGGCACCCGCATTTGAAGAATTATCTACACAAGAAGAAATCCTTGAAACAGGGATTAAAGTGGTTGACCTACTTGCACCTTATGCAAAGGGAGGTAAGATTGGACTCTTTGGTGGTGCAGGAGTAGGAAAAACCGTTTTAATTCAGGAGTTAATTAACAATATCGCTCAAGAACATGGTGGTCTATCCGTCTTCGCAGGGGTTGGTGAACGGACTCGTGAAGGGAACGACTTATACCATGAAATGAAGGACTCTGGCGTTATCAGTAAAACATCGATGGTATTCGGTCAGATGAATGAGCCACCTGGGGCACGTTTGCGTGTAGCATTAACTGGTCTTACCATGGCTGAATATTTCCGTGATTATGAAGGTCAGGACGTTTTATTATTCATTGATAATATCTTCCGCTTTACCCAAGCAGGTTCTGAAGTGTCAGCACTATTGGGGCGTATGCCATCTGCCGTTGGTTATCAACCCACATTAGCAACAGAGATGGGTCAATTACAAGAAAGAATTACGTCCACAAAGAAAGGATCTGTTACATCGATTCAAGCGATTTATGTGCCTGCGGACGATTATACTGACCCAGCGCCAGCGACCACGTTCGCTCACTTAGATGCGACCACCAACTTGGATCGTAAAATTGCTGAGCTTGGAATTTATCCCGCGGTGGATCCATTAGCTTCTACATCACGTATGCTTTCACCTGCAATCGTTGGACAAGAACATTATGAAGTGGCTCGTGGCGTGCAAAAGATCTTAGCACGTTATAAAGAACTTCAAGATATCATTGCGATTTTAGGTATGGATGAATTATCCGATGAAGATAAACTAACCGTAGCTCGTGCTCGTAAAATTCAACGTTTCTTATCACAGCCATTCCACGTAGCTGAACAATTTACAGGAATCTCTGGGAAATATGTACCTGTAAAAGAAACGGTTCGTGGATTCAAGGAAATCTTAGAAGGCAAACACGATGATCTTCCAGAAGCAGCTTTTCTTTATGTGGGAACCATTGAAGAAGCTGTGGAAAAAGCGAAGAAAATGTAACAGGACCCCTGATGAAGGGAAGGATGAATAAATGAGTACGATTCGATTAGAAATCGTGACGCCTGAGCGTAAGGTGTATAGTGATGATGTCAACATGGTGATTGTAAGAGGGGAAATGGGTGAACTAGGAATTCTTCCGAAACATGCTCCTTTTGTAACACCTCTTGTCATTTCTCCTGTTCGCATTAAGAAAGATGGCAAAGAACAGCTCATAGCGATCAGTGGAGGATTTTTGGAAGTAAATGAGAACAAAGTAATTATTCTCGCAGAAACAGCGGAGCTTCCTGAGGAAATTGACGTGAATCGGGCAATCGCTGCAAAGGAAAGAGCGGAGAGTCGTTTAGCCACAACAGGAAAAGAGGACTGGGACTTTAAACGTGCTCAAGCCGCTTTACAGCGTGCGTTAAACCGTATCCGTGTATCAGAAAGAAAATAAACATCAAAAGCAGTTCTCGTTCGAGGACTGCTTTTTCACCGCATATTTTATTTAAAGAAATGCACGGACAACGGAGCGCGTTGGAATATACAATACCGATCATAATTTTTTTTTGTACAACATAAGTATGTAACGTTAAGTTAAGCACATTGTGAGGCAATACACAAATAAATTAGAAAAATTTCTATGAAAAAATAGTGGAATTTAGTATTATAGAAGATGGAAAAGCAATTTGTTCACTAATTTGTCATGGTGGACAAAGGTTAAGATATTAAAATTTTTTGTGGAGGGGAAGTGTAGATGGAGCAGATTTATGGCAACAGTTATCTAATGATGGCTATCTTCCTTCTTTTAGGGATCTTCTTGCCATTTGCTACGATTTGGGTCATTGGTCCGTTTTTAAGACCACATAATCCTACTAAAGGAAAGACATCAACGTATGAAAGTGGTATTATCCCTACAGGAGACGCCATGGTCCAGTTCAATGTCAGATACTATCTTTTTGCATTATTGTTCGTAGTGTTTGATGTTGAAACCGTATTCCTTTATCCTTGGGCCGTCGCATTTGATAAACTAGGTCTATTTTCATTGATTGAAATGACGATCTTTATCTTTATGCTTGTGGTTGGCCTTGCATACGCTTGGAAGAAGAAGGTGTTAACATGGGAATAAATCTTGAAGGTATCACACCAGAAGAACAACAAGAATTAGAGCGTAATGTGTTATTAACCACATTAGAACAAGTAAAAGGATGGGCGCGTAGTAATTCACTATGGCCATTAACATTCGGTCTTGCTTGTTGCGCGATTGAAATGATGGGAACAGGTGGTTCACACTATGATTTTGACCGTTTTGGTGTTATTTTCCGTGCATCACCACGTCAATCAGATGTCATGATGGTAGCTGGAACAGTAACAAAGAAAATGGCTCCACTTGTCCGCCGCTTATATGAACAAATGCCAGAACCAAAGTGGGTCGTAGCAATTGGGGTATGTGCAACAGCAGGTGGTCCATATGTCAACTCATATTCAGTGGTCAAAGGGGTTGACCAAATTGTCCCAGTTGATGTATACATTCCTGGTTGTCCTCCAAGTCCTGCAGCCATTATCTATGGTGTAAACAAATTACAAGAAAAAATTCGTTATGAAGCGAAGACTGGAAAGAAGGTGCCAATCGAAAATGTCTGATGAAGTTAAAGTACCTTCAC
This sequence comes from Tepidibacillus sp. HK-1, assembly GCF_001748485.2. NCBI lineage: Bacteria > Bacillati > Bacillota > Bacilli > Caryophanales > Bacillaceae > Tepidibacillus > Tepidibacillus sp. HK-1. The sequence continues at coordinate 17,476 of NZ_BDGM02000016.1, forward strand.
CTAATCAGCCAAAGCTTGATGCGTATATAAACATCATTACAGAGCAAGTAGGCGAGGAAGCGATAAAAGAATCATTTATCAATGAGCCAAACGCTCATATGCCTGTATTGGTGATCGATAAAGAATACTGGCATGATGTTGCAAAGCTTCTACATAGTCATGACCAGATGAAGTTTGACTATCTTATGAATCTAGCAGGTGTTGACTATGAAAAATATATGGAAGTAGTCTATCACTTTTATTCTTATTCTCGCGATGAATACTTAACAGTAAAAGTACAAACAGAGCGCGATGGTGGGAGTGTGCCGACAGTAATGGATATTTGGGCAACAGCAGATTGGCATGAAAGAGAAGCCTATGACTTGTTAGGAATAGGATTTACCGGACGCCAAATCTCTCGTATCTTACTTCCAGATGATTGGGTAGGACACCCATTAAGGAAAGATTACAAGCCATACGATGAGGAGGTGTAAAAGAAATGGCAGAACTTCGTACTGAAGAAATGCTACTTAACGTTGGACCACAACATCCTAGTACACACGGAGTATTCCGTCTTGTGGTTAAAGTAGATGGTGAAATCATAAAAGAAGCCATTCCGGTTATCGGTTACTTACATCGAGGAACAGAAAAATTAGCAGAAGATCTTAACTATACTCAAATTATTCCCTATACAGACCGCTTAGACTACTTATCCTCCATGACTAATAACTATGCTCTAGTACAGGCCGTTGAAACCCTGATGGGAGTTCAAGTCCCAGAGCGTGCCGAATACTTAAGGGTTATTGCGATGGAATTAAGTCGGATTGCAAGTCACTTGGTATGGTGGGGAACTAACCTTTTAGATTTAGGAGCGATTTCTCCATTCTTATTTGCATTCCGTGATCGCGAAATGATTATTGATATGCTAAATGAACTTTCCGGTGCACGCCTAACCTTCAACTATATGAGAGTTGGCGGGGTAAAATGGGATGCGCCTGAAGGATGGATTGAAAAGGTTGGCAAATTCGTGCCATATATGAGAGAAAAGATCAAAGAATATCACACACTTGTAACAGGGAATGAAATTTTCTTAGCACGTGTTAAAAATATTGCGGTATATGATGGAGAAACTGCGATTAACTATGGTTTATCAGGCCCAGTGTTACGTGGTTCCAATGTAAAATTTGATATTCGTAAAAACCAAACTTACTCAATCTATGATCGATTTGAGTTTGACGTACCTGTAGGTACAACAGGTGATGTTTATGATCGTTATATGGTACGTATGGAAGAAATGATTCAGTCTTTGCGAATTCTTGAACAAGCAGTAGAGCAATTTCCAGAATCCGGCGAAATTATGGGTAAAGTGCCAAAGGTACTCAGAGCACCTGAAGGAGAAGTTTACACAAGAATGGAATCCTCTAAAGGAGAATTAGGTGTATATCTTGTGAGCAAAGGAAAAGACAAACCATACCGTTTAAAACTTAGAAGACCTTCCTTTGTAAATCTACAGCTCTTGCCTAAGTTATTGATTGGCAGGACGATGGCCGATATTCCTGCCGTTCTAGGGGCGATCGATATTGTATTAGGGGAGGTTGACGCTTAATGGAGGCTCTTTTATCTCAACCTTTTTCATGGCTTAATTTATTCCTGATGATTTTACTAGCAGTTGCTGTTCTATTAGTCGTTCTATTATTTGTTATGTATGCGATTTACTTTGAACGTAAAATAATCGGTTGGATGCAACTACGTAAAGGCCCTAACCGTGTAGGACCATATGGATTATTTCAGACGGTGGCGGACGTGTTAAAGCTTATGATTAAAGAGGACGTTGTTCCTGCAAAAGCAGATCGAATCCTTTTCTTGATCGCACCAATTATTGCTTATACACCAGCATTTGCCATTATCGCTGTCATTCCATATACTGAGAAATTATATTTTGCCGATGTAAATGTCGGACTCCTATATTATGGAGCTTTATCTAGCTTAACGATTACGGGTATTTTACTAGGTGGTTGGGCTTCTAACAATAAGTACTCAATCATGGGTGGAATGCGTTCTGTCGCACAAATGATTAGTTATGAAGTTCCATTGATTATGTCCTTTTTAGGCATTGTTTTAATGACAGGTAGTCTAAACTTAATAGATATCGTAAAAGCACAACAAGAAAATGGCGTTTGGTTCATTTTCCCACAATTCTTAGGATTTATTATCTTCTTGATTGCGGGGAATGCTGAATTAAACCGTACACCATTTGACTTACCAGAAGCAGAAAACGAATTAGTTGCTGGATACCATGTTGAATATAGTGGTTTCCGTTTCGCATTCTTTATGTTATCTGAGTATGTTTATATATTTGCTTTATCCAGCTTAATGACCGTTCTATTCTTTGGAGGCTGGGATGCTCCATTTGGTTTAGATTTTATACCTGGAATTGTATGGTTTATTCTTAAGTTCTTAATGCTCGTTTTCTATCTATTCTGGGCTCGATCAACCTTCCCACGTGTCAAGACAGACCAATTGATGGGGTTTGCCTGGAAAGTGTTAATTCCATTAGCACTATTAAACGTGATGGTTACAGCATTGTTTAAAACGATATTTTAAAGCGGGGTGAAATTCACGTGTGGGGTACAGGATTTTTTAAAGGATTAGGATTTACTTTGAAGCAGCTAAAAGAGCCAAAAGTAACATATAAGTATCCAGATGAGCCAGTTATTATGCCCAAGCGCTTTCGTGGCATCCAACATTTTGAACCTGATAAATGTATCGTCTGTAACCAATGTGCAAGAATATGCCCAACCGGTTGTATTACCTTAGTAGGAAAACCAAATCCAGATCCTGAGAAAAAAGGTAAAGTGATTGACACATATGATATTAACTTCGAAATTTGTATCTTATGTGATTTATGTACTGAGGTTTGTCCAACTGAAGCAATTGTCATGTCTAATAACTATGAATTAGCAACGTATAGCCGTGATAACTTGCTTAAAGACCTTAAATGGTTAGACAACAATAATCAAAATGTGAGGGAGGAGAATCATTGATGACCGGTCAATATATTGCTTTCTTCCTGTTCGCACTGATGGCTATCAGCGGGGGAGTCTTTATGTTGAACCTGAATAAGGTTGTTCATATGGTCCTCTCAATCGGTTTATCTTTCATGGGTGTAGCAGGGTTATTCATCTTGTTAAAAGCGGAATATCTTGCTTTTGTACAGGTGCTTATTTATGCAGGCGCAATTACAATCATGATGGTAATGGGTACGATGATGACCCAACATAAAGATGAAGGGGTTAAAATCAAGAGAAAATGGCATACTGCCCTTTCTATTTTAAGTACGATCATGGTTGGCGGGTTCTTCCTATATGGAATCTTTATCACGAATAAGTATTGGCCAACTGAAACCTCAGATCTTGGAGCAAACAATGTGATGGCTATTGGTGAAACAGTTTTCACTAAATATGTCATTCCATTCGAGCTTGCTTCCGTTCTTCTACTTGTTGCACTGGTAGGGGCAATCGTGTTGGCAAAAAAGGAGAGTGAAGAATAGATGGTACCATTGGGGGCTTATCTAGCAGTTGGAGCGATATTATTCTCTCTCGGTATATATGGATTATTATCAAAGAAGAATGCGATTATTGTTCTATTATCAGTTGAATTGATGCTTAATGCAGTCAATGTAAATTTAATCGCATTCTCTAGGTTTGGTTTATATGCGAATATTACAGGTCAAATTTTTACCGTATTTACAATCACAGTTGCTGCTGCAGAAGCAGCGGTTGGACTTGCGATTTTGATGGCAGTCTTCCGTAATAAGGCGACCATCAATGTAAACGAAATGAATATTATGAAGCGATAAAATATGAAGGAATGGTGATCAAATGTTTGAAATTGCATGGTTAATTCCACTTTTTCCGCTCATCTCCTTCGTGCTGTTAGTCGCTTTTGGTCGTCAGCTCAAGGAAGGTGCAGCCTACGTAGGTATTGTCTCATTATTAGCCTCATTTGCTTTGGCATTAGGTGTCTTTATCCAAAAGTTAGGTGGAGCAGAGAACTATCTCTACAACATAGATTGGCTTAAAGTTGGAGACAAAACTTTTACCATGGGGTTTGAAATCAATGAATTAAACGCGATGATGTTATTCGTCGTTACCCTTGTAAGTTTAATGGTTCATATTTATTCAAAAGGTTATATGCATGGAGATGAGCGTTTTCCAGTCTTTTATTCCTATCTAGCGCTATTTACCTTTTCCATGTTAAGCCTTGTTATTTCGCCTAATCTATTACAAGCGTATATCTTTTGGGAATTAGTAGGGGCAACCTCATTCCTACTAATCGGATTCTATTACTTTAAACCATCAGCTAGAGCAGCAGCAAAGAAAGCGTTTATCACAACAAGAATAGGGGATTTAGGTATATTCATTGGGATTTCCTTAATCTTCTGGAAGACAGGAACCTTTGACTATGCAGGAGTGTTTGAAGCTGCGGAATCTGGTGCATTAGCTCCTGGCTTCATCACTTTAGTAGCGATTTTACTATTCTTTGGTGCAGTAGGTAAATCTGGTCAATTCCCATTACATATATGGTTACCAGATGCGATGGAAGGTCCTACACCTGTTTCAGCGTTAATCCATGCGGCAACGATGGTTGCTGCCGGTGTATACTTAGTTGCACGGACTTATCCATTATTTGAAGCTTCTCAAACTGCTATGATGACTGTAGCGATTATCGGTGGCTTTACATCCATCTTTGCTGCGTCAATTGGTTTGGTGCAAAATGATATTAAACGCGTATTAGCTTATTCAACTGTCAGCCAATTAGGCTACATGATGCTTGCACTTGGCTCATTCGGATATATTGCAGGAGTATTCCACTTATTTACACATGCCTTCTTTAAAGCACTTTTGTTCCTAGCAGCAGGTAGTGTAATCCATTCAGTAGGAACACAAGATATTAAAGAAATGGGCGGAGTAGGCAAGGATATGAAGATTACAAGAGCAGTATTTTTAATCGGCGCTCTAGCAATTGCTGGGGTACCTGGATTATCCGGATTCTTCTCCAAGGATGAAATTTTAATGGCTGCTTGGGAAAGCGGAAATGGAATTTTATTCTGGTTAGCCTTAATTGCAGCGATAATGACCGCATTCTATATGTTTAGACTTTATTTCTTAACATTTACAGGTAAACCACGTCATAATAATCATCATGTCCATGAATCACCATTTAATATGACATTCCCAATGATGATTCTTGCTGGGTTAGCGATCGTTTCTGGTTACTTTGTATATGCTGGATTTGGTGAATATTTAGGCGCAGAGGGTACTATCGCTGAAGAAGTTCATGGACCTGGTTGGATTATGGCCTTATCCATTATTGCAGCTTTCTTTGGTATTGCCTTAGCATGGGTAATGTATGGCCGTAATAATAAGGTGAAAACCGATGAACCTGTTGGATTACACAAGCTTCTTTACAATAAGTATTATGTGGATGAGGCATATCAAGCAGGGGTTATTCGTCCTTACACTATTTTTGGGTATATTTTAAAATTCTTCGATCACTATGTTGTAGGTGGACTCGTCCAATTAACAGCATATATTTCCGTTGCGATTGGAAAACTTGGAGCAAGATTACAAAATGGTCAAGTACAGGCATACGGTCTAATTACCATTATTGGATTAGTATTGCTATTCATTAGCTTGACGGCAGGGAGGTTGTTAGGATAATGAGCTCATTCGGTTTACTTTCACTGATCACCTTCTCGCCATTACTAGGAATCCTACTCTTATTAATTGTTCCAAAAGATAGAGTAGGAACAATCAAAATGATTGGTATCCTTGTCACATTGATTCCATTAGTATTGGCTATTGGCTTATTTATTGGTTTTGATCGTGCAGATTCTGGTGTGCAATTTCTTGAAAATATTCCATGGATTCACATCAATGTAGGAGCAAGTGTTTTAGAATTTAACTATAGTATGGGTGTAGATGGTTTATCGATGCCTCTTGTTGTCTTGGCGTCAATCGTTGCATTAATGTCAGCCATTGCAGCAGCCAATATGATTAGCAAGCGTTGGAAGGAATATTTTACGATTTTCTTCCTCATGCAAATTGGATTATATGGCGTATTTATGGCACAAAACCTCTTCTTGTTCTTTATTTACTTTGAAATCAGTTTAGTCACTATGTTCTTCTTAGTAGGGATTTGGGGTCAAGATAAAAGGGAAAATGCAGCCTTTACCTTCTTGCTTTACAATGGTTTAGGTTCAGCGATTATGCTGATTGCGTTTATTGCCTTGATGCTTAATGCGGGTTATGTTTCAGGCACGCAAACACCAACCTTTACGACGGATATTCCAACCATTATCTATAATTTAACGGATCCAACATCACCATATTTTGAAATGGCAAAACAAACTGGAAATGTAGCATTTAGCGATTGGTTCCGTTATGGTGTATTCTTTGCTTTATTAGTTGCCTTTGGAATTAAACTACCTGTGTTCCCATTGCATTCATGGATCCTAAAGGTACACTATCAAGCACCACCAGCAATGAGTATGATTCTTTCTGGGGTGCTCTTAAAGATTGGTGCATACGGTCTGTTTCGAATGGAGTATTCCTTCTTCCCAGACCTCATTGGTAAGTATTCAACCTTTTTAGCGATCTTGGGTATCATTAACCTCTTCTATGGAGCAATTATCGCCTTCGTACAAGATGACTACAAAATGGTTGTTGTTTACTCAAGTATAAGCCACATGGGAATTATCTTGATGGGATTAGCAGCAATGAATACATTTGGTTTTCAAGGCGCTGTCTTCCAAATCGTATCCCACGGATTTATCTCAGCATCGATGTTCTATCTTGTTGGGGTGATTTACAGTCGTGTTCATACCGCAAAGATGGATGAACTGGGTGGTTTAGCTAAAACGATGCCATTCACGAGTGGAATTTTATTAACGGCAACTCTCGCTTCATTAGGTCTACCTGGGATGTCTGGATTTGTCAGTGAATTCCTAACCTTCTTAGGTTTATTTGGTGAAAAACCAGTGATCGCTGCGTTTGGTACGATTGGTATCGTATTAACCTCTGCTTATTTACTACGAGCTACTTTAAAGGTTACTTATGGGCCAACGGCAGAGAAATTAGTTGGATTAACTGATGCACGCTCTCTTGAAGTGATCCCGATGGTAGTACTCATTGGACTAATCATTTTGATTGGGGTATACCCAGCCATACTAAGTGAGCCTCTACAAACGACGTTGCAATCCTTATTGACTAGGATAGGAGGGTAGACCTATGAATCTATTAGAGTTAAACTGGGGGCTACTCGCTCCTGAACTAACCATTGCTATTGTTGCAGTAATCTTAACCTTTGCTGACTTAGTGATGCGTAAAGGAGATCGTAAGGTATTTGGATGGTTAAGCATCATTGGTATCATTCTATCCCTTTACTTTGTGATCCAAGATCTCGGTCAGCCAGCACAAGAATTGCTAGAGGGTTCTTATCGTGTGGATAGTTTCGCAAGTCTCTTCAAATTGATTTTCTTAGTCGGAACATTGTTTGTGTTAGTGATGTCAATCAATTATGTAGAGAAAAAAGAAATCAAACATGATGGTGAATTTTACTACTTGTTTTTAACTGCCTTACTTGGAGCAATGTTTATGGCTTCATCGGCAGATATCATTACACTATATATTGGCTTAGAATTATTAAGTATCTCATCTTACATTATGGCAGGTATTCGCAAATTTAATCTAAAATCAAACGAAGCGGCATATAAATATGTGATTATTGGTGGAGTTTCCTCAGCGATCTTCCTCTACGGAACATCTTTTATCTATGGTGTAACCGGAAGTACGAATATCTTTGTCATCGCTGAACGAATTCAGGAAGCTTTTAATGGTGGATTTGACTTCTATATTTATCTTGGCTTCTTTATGATGCTTGTGGGACTGAGCTACAAGATTTCTGCAGTTCCTTCCTACATGTGGTCACCAGACGTATATGAAGGAGCAGCAACACCAGTTACTGCATTCTTATCCGTCATTTCTAAAGCAGCTGGTTTTGCGATTATCATTCGCTTATTTATTACCGTCTTCACACCAATCGTAGTAGAAGTAGTAAACAATAATCCAGTTTTCTTCTTCTTCAATAAAATGACTCTTTTCTTAGCAGTCATTTCTGGACTAACGATGATCATTGGTAATACATTGGCACTTCGCCAAACCAACGTCAAACGAATGATGGCCTATTCTAGTGTGGCACAAGCTGGTTATCTTTTAGTTCCTCTTGCAACCATGACGATGGCAAGTGAGCAACTGATTTCTGTTGATATTCGCAATATCATTTTCTACTTGATGGCATACTTGTTTATGAATCTAGGTGTATTTACAGTCATCACGATTGTAAATAAAGATGCAGGTACAGAGGATCTGAAATCCTTTGCTGGATTATATCATCGTAGTCCATTTGTGGCCATCGCGATGACCTTCTTCTTGATGTCACTCGCAGGGCTTCCAATATCGGCTGGATTCATTGGTAAGTTCAACATTTTCATCAGTGCCTTAACTACTAAATCTTACTGGTTAGCTGGTATCATGGTAGCAACAAGTGTAATCTCATACTTCTACTACTTTAATATTGTACGTCAAATGTACATGAGACCGGGTCACACCGAAGCAAAGCTTAGTATTCCATTTAGCATGCAATTCGTGATTCTCTTGACCTTCATTGGAACTTTCGTCATCGGTCTTGTACCAAACGTAATGCTAGACTTTATAACAAAAAACTTTGACCTTTTCAATATGCTTACTCTTGGTCAATAAGATTCTAATGTACACAATACCCACTAAGGAGACCCCCTCTTTAGTGGGTATTTTTTTGACGGAGCGCGTTGGAATATACTCACCTTCATTCATTAACATAGGGTTTGTATATTCCATAAGCAGCGACTTTTGGGAGCGAGTTTTCCCTCATTATTTTTTAATCATAGAAAACCGCGAGCAACGGAACGCGTTGGAATATACAAACTATGTAGTATTTGGTCATGATCGAATGAAGGAGTTGACCTTTTGTTGCCGAATTAGATAAACAAGAGAAAAAGAGGAGGCAAAACAATGTCAAAGAAATGGTTACCTATCCAACAAAAAATAATCGCAATCATTCTTGTCTTATCCCTGTTTAGCTTTATACCTAATGTGGCACAAGCAGAAGATCCAGATCCGCTAGAAAAACAGAAAGCGATTATGAATGAAATCTATGAACTGATCGAATATTATCATTTACAAGGTGTAGACCCAGATGAATTGATGCAAGGGGCGATTTGGGGAATGATTGACACCCTTGGGGATCCATATACAGCCTATTTTACAGATGAAGAGTATCAATCCTTTACAGATAGTTTAAATGGTTCTTTTGTCGGTATTGGCGTTGTTGTAGAGAAGAATGAAGAGGGAATCACGGTTCAAACGATCATTCCTGGCTCACCTGCCGAAGAAGCAGGACTTCAAGTTGGCGATCTGATCAAATCAGTAGAAGGTATTTCAACTGAAGGAAAAACACTTGAACAGGTTACAAACCAGATTAAAGGAGAAGAAGGAACTTCCGTTACCATGGTAATTCAAAGAGATGAAGAAACCATGACTAAAACCATCACTCGTGGGGACGTATATCTACCTTCTGTAGAATCGGAAATGCTAACCAAAGAAATTGGGTATCTCCGACTATACGCCTTTGGTGAACGAGCAGCAGATGAATTCAAACAACACTTAGAACAATTAAAGGAAAAAGGAATGAAGAAGCTAATCCTCGACTTGCGGGATAATCCAGGTGGATATTTAGATGCTGCACTTAAAATATCTAAAAACTTCATTAAAGAAGGCCCAATCGTTTATGTCAAGGACAATATACAACAAGAAGAGGAATTAGCTATTCAAGGAGGAACAGATTGGAATTCACCGATGGTCGTACTGATCAATGAAGGGACGGCAAGTGCTTCAGAAATTTTAACAGGTGCTTTAAAAGATTATAATAAAGCAACTATTGTTGGAACCAATTCCTTTGGTAAAGGGGTTGTCCAAAGTTTAATTCGGTTAGAAAACGGAGGCTATCTCAAGCTAACGACCAATGAATATTTCACACCGAAAAAGAACAAAATGAATAAAATAGGAATCAAGCCAGATATCATGGTAGAAGAAGTCGATCAACAACTTTCAACAGCCATATCAACCTTAGGTGAAAAAAATATTTTTGTATCAGCAATCGGTAGCAACTGGATTCAGGAGAATAATAAAGATTATGTTGCCTTAAGGCCACTCGTTCATGCCTTAGGCGGTAAAATTTTTTGGAATTCCAAATCCTCAAGTTTAGACGTTGTCATTGGTAAAACGAAAATGGTACTAACCAAGGGTAAAAGTGCTGGTTTCATGATCAAGGACGGTCAGAGTTTTCTTACATTAGCAGAATTAACCAAACACTTACCAGAATTAAAAATAAACAAAAAGCAAGAAATATTAACGATTTATCTCCCATAATATGTTAAAATGAAATACAAAGTCATATAGCGTATTGCACGTTCACAATTTTCCGTGTGATACGTTTTCTTTTTGGGGACAAGAAAGCATAACTTTCTTTTCATATAGGTTCGGAAAAGATGGAGTGGAGCAAAATGGAGCTTTTAAAAAAACAGAAACGGTTGCTAGCAATTCTAATCATAGGACTTATCGTAAATATGACATTCTTAAGAGCAAATGCAGTGCTAATAGGGAATGTTCCAAATGATAAAAATATTGATCAACAACTTTATTTACAACAAATTAAAGCACCTTTAGGATGGGAGGAAATAAACACCAGCGAGGTGACCATTGCCATCCTTGATACAGGGGTAGATCTGTACCATCCTGACTTAAAGGCTAACTTGGTTGAAGGGATAAATCTGATTGATAAAAAGATGCCACCTCAAGATGACAATGGCCATGGAACCAATGTGGCAGGAATTGTTGGAGCGATTGGTAATAATGATGAAGGGATAGCAGGATTAGTATGGAATGCCAAAATCATGCCAATTAAAGTATTAGATGAACAAGGGGAAGGAGACTCTTTCTTAGTTGGACAAGGGATCCGTTATGCGGTCGACCATGGGGCAAAGATTGTTCTTCTATCTTTAGGCGAACCCATCTATACACCTTTTATGAAGGAAGCCGTAGATTATGCAGAATCTAAAGATGTACTAGTCGTTGCAGCATCTGGAAACGAAGGAAATCGATTAAATTACCCATCAGCATTTGCCAATGTACTATCTGTGGGTGCGGTAGATTTAGAGGACGATTACGAAACCTATTCCAATTACGGTCAACAGCTAGATGTTGTTGCGCCTGGTGAAGGGATATATACAACCAAATTAGGTGGAGGGTATACTTCGAATGTGGGAACCTCGATGGCAGCACCACAAGTAGCGGGGTTAGCTGCTTTAATTTATCAAAAATATCCTATTTTAACTCCAGCAGAGGTTAGAGATTTGATTAAATTTACTGCTGATGATGTAGGAAGGCCAGGGTGGGATATCCTAACAGGTTATGGAAGAATTAATGTCGCAAAAGCATTAACAAGTCCGTTATCGACCATAAAGGACGGATATGAACCAAACCAAACAAAAGACAAAGCAACCCCTATTCCATTGCAAGATACAATTAACGCCCAAATTGCTGGAGTCAATGATCATGATTGGTATCAGTTATTATTGCCTTATCGAGGGAAAGTTCAATTGAAAATTCAATTAAAGCAGGAACCTAACGTCCCTCTTCAATTAGATTTAGAACCAGCGAATTTAGAAAATCAACAACCGTTGGTTTATCCAATCAACAAAAATTTAACCATTGATATCGATCTACCAAAGGGAACGACTTATTTAAAAATCAGTCTTTCAACAACTGTTAAAGAAATGACACCTGATAGGGAAACGATCAATGAGCAACTTAGGAATGAAGCGATATCTTACTCCGTTTCTACGAAATATACCATTTATAAGGATAATTATGAAAACAATGATAAACCATGGCAATCTTATCAGATTCAACACTTATCTGAGCCGATTAAAGGAACATTGGAAAAGGATCAAGATTTAGATTGGTATAAACTTTACATACCAAGTAATGGAGAGCTAAAGGCAAAAGTATCTGTTGACACCTTAAGATTGGATCCTGTGATTCGTATTCAACCAGAAGGGAAAAAAGCGATTGAAATCGACAGCCATGGTTCAGGAAAAGCAGAAGAAGGAACTATTTTTGCAAGACCAGGTACTTACTATATTCAAATCTCTGATTATAATGGCTATGGTGTGAATGGAGAATATACCTTACAGCTACAATTTAAAGATATGGATGGAGATATTCATGAACCGAATAACTTATCTAGTAACGCGACAAGGACCACTCCCTCTAACAGAAAAATGGAAGGCATCCTATCCAATGATCAAGATGTAGATTGGTTCATTTTTGAAATCAAACAAATGTCTAACCAACTCGATTTCGACTTTTTAGCAGAACAAGAGGCAGATGTAACGCTTTATGATGATAACTACGAAATCATTTGGAATCAAAAACAAACATCTTGGAAAGAGCAATTAGAATTAAAAAAAGGAACTTATCGACTTCGAATAAAAGGAGAGTTTTCCCATAACCCGTATCAATTTTATTTAAGAGATCATATCAAAGAATTACCAAATAGAAGTGCGAGGTGAGTAAGATGACAACCTATTTTGGCTATATCAGTTTAATGGGGATTATTTTAACACTTGTAAGCATCGGTATATCTTGGTGGGCATTACAGAGTATCCGTTTTGACCTTTTTACCTACAATCCCAAAAGCCCACAAACCAAAGCACTGCAAATTATTTTGTCCATCGTCATCGGATACCAAATGGCTCAATTTTTCATCAATTATTTACAATGGTCATTTAATGTAAAGAGTATGTTTTAAATTTTATTTAAGATGAATGAGAATGTATATTACAAAAGAAGCGACGTTCAGGAATGCATTTCTTACCTTTTGGAACCCCACAAAAGTATATCTTCTCCCATAAGTGTGAACAATGGTTAACAAATAAAAAAGTTTGTATATTCCAATTATGGAATATCCAATCTTGAAGACGAAAATGGTGTGGGAGGAGAAAAAATGAATCAAAAGGGGAAAATAGTCCTTATCTTTATATTGTCAATGACCTTCATTTTAGGTCTTACGGTTCAAGGAGAATCGCAAGAGGATATAGAATTTGTGATTAACTCATTTAAAAAGACAAATGCAGCATTAGACCAATATTGGCTACATGTTGGGATTCCATATGGCATCTATCAGGATGATCACCAATGGTTAGATCTTGGGAATCAATTAAGTAAAGCTTTAGAACTAGCCGAACAAAATCAGCTACAAACGATTGGATTGCAAAAGTTTTATCGTAGCCAAGGAACATGGGGAAAAGAAACAGAAGTTGAATTACAACTAAAACGTCAAAATGCGCAAACAAAAGAGATGTATCTCATCTTCCAGCTAAAAGGGAACCAATCGCTAGAAGAGATGTCGATGTATTATCAAAAATTGTATCAAACATTACAAGAAAACCAAATTTCTCCTAAAATTAACTCTTGTATCCAAGGAAGTATCGATGATAAACTAAATAATGGTACTCAGCTTGTCCTGATTGATCAAATCCTACATAATCTAAAGGCAAAGAAAGTAGAGCAATTAGACACAGATCTAGTCAAAAGCGTCTCAGCCTTTTCAACTTTAATTAAACAATCGATTTGGACAGGGAATCAGAAAATGAATATTCAAGTGGCGACCCATTTAGATGTTTTAAAACAAAGAACAGTGCTTACAGTGGGAACGCCGATCATCATTGTTGAATATTAATAGTATGAGAAAATGTGAAATGAAAAATGAGCGCGGAGGGAACAACTTTGGAAAAAATCATCGTCCGCGGTGGAAGGCAATTATCCGGCAGCGTCAAAATACATGGTGCGAAAAACGCAGTACTGCCGATCCTTGCTGCATCAATTCTAGGGGAAGAAGGAGAAAGCATCATTAATGATGTTCCGTCCTTAGATGATGTCTACACCATTATAGATGTATTATCTTTTATTGGCTTAGATGTTCATTACAAAAATGAAGTCGTTAGAATCAATGCGACAAAGATTGTGCGAACAGAAGCACCATACGACCTAGTCAGAAAAATGAGAGCATCCTTTTTAGTCATGGGACCATTACTTGCGAGAAAAGGGCATGCTCGTATAGCTTTGCCTGGAGGATGTGCCATTGGCAGCCGCCCTGTAGATCAGCACTTAAAAGGTTTTGAAGCAATGGGTGCAAAAATAAGTATTGGTCAAGGCTATATTGACGCCTCTATTGATGGCAAATTAACAGGTGCACGAATCTACCTAGATTATGCAAGTGTAGGTGCAACGGAAAATATTATGATGGCAGCTACATTAGCGAATGGAGTTACAACCATTGAAAATGCTGCGCAAGAACCAGAAATCGTCGATCTAGCCAATTATTTGAATGGAATGGGAGCGAAAATTCGCGGTGCAGGTACAGGAACCATTCGTATTGAAGGAGTAGAACGACTAACCGCGACACAGCATTCTGTTATTCCTGACAGAATTGAAGCAGGAACCTTCTTGGTGGCTGCTGCGATTACTGGTGGCAATGTACTCATTGAAAATGCAATCATTGACCATCTAAAACCCGTGATTGCTAAACTGGAAGAAATGGGCGTTCAGATACTAGAAGAGGAACAAGGTGTTCGTGTAAAAGCAACACATCCATTGAAGGCAGTTGACTTAAAAACGTTACCTCATCCTGGATTCCCTACTGATATGCAATCGCAAATGATGGCATTATTATTAATTGCAAACGGAACAAGTGTGATCACGGAAACTGTTTTTGAAAATCGTTTTATGCATGTTGAAGAATTCAAAAGAATGAATGCCAATATCAAAATCCAAGGTCGAACAGCAGTGGTCGAGGGTAATGCTAAACTAATTGGTACAAGGGTTCAAGCCACAGATTTACGTGCTGGAGCAGCCCTTGTCATTGCGGGGCTCGTTGCAACTGGTGAAACAGAAGTAACCGAACTACACCATATTGACCGTGGGTATGTAAACTTTGTTGGCAAGCTTCAAGCACTAGGTGCAGATATTGAGCGAGTAGCCGATGAAGTAAAGTCAGCCCAAAGCTTGCAACCCCTTTGGATATCTTAATGAATTAAAAAATTAGATATACTAAGATGAAAACAGGAGGATTTTTTCCTTCTGTTTTTTATTTTTCCTCTTTATTTTTTTCGTAAAAACCAATATGATAGAATTTGGATTGAGAACTGACTAGTCGGTTCTGAGGATAAGGAGGAACATGTCATGAGGCAAAGCCGTCGCATAGGAGTATGGTTTGTCATACTTGCTATCATGCTAGTTAGTATCGGATGTTCATCGCAACAAGAGGAACAATCCAAAGAAAACCAACCTGTACCTGTCATGGTACAACAAGTAGAGCGAAAAACGGTTGAACATACCGAACGATATGTAGGTACCATCAAAGCGAACCAAGATGTTCTTGTTTTACCAAAGGTATCAGGAAAAGTTCAAGAAGTTTACGTCAAGCAAGGAGATACAGTAAAAGAAGGGCAGGTTCTTATTAAATTAGATGACCGTGATTTACAGGATCGCTTGCACCAAGCAGAAGCGGCCTACCAACAAGCACTAAATGGACTTACTCAAGCAAAAGAAGGAAAAGGATCTAACCTTGTTCAAGCAGAATCAAGGTTAAAACAAGCAGAAGACGCTTTTCAACAAGCAAAAAAAAATCTAGAACGGATAAAGACACTTTATGAAACCCAAGCAGTTTCTAAAAGCCAATTAGAACAAGCGGAGGCTACCTATCTTCAAGCTGAAACAAACCTAAAAGTGGCTCAGGATGCAGCTGAAAAAGCCAATTCCAATGTCGGGATTGCATCTTCAGAATCTGCCGTACAGCAAGCAAAAGTAGGGGTAGAACAGGCTCAACATGCGATCGCTGATTCAAAAATTACGGCGCCAATCGCAGGACAGGTGGTTGCCATCAATACTGAAAAGGGAGAGATGGCAGGGCCTCAATCTCCAGTAGCGCAGATCGTCAATGCCAATCAAGTCACTGTACAGTTAAACGTTTCTGAAACATCACTTCAAAGCTTTAAGCTAGGACAACAGGTCAAAGTAAATGTCTCAGCTCTCAATCAGGACTTCGCTGGGGAAGTAACCTTTATTGCACCATCGGCGAATGCCCAAACCCTAACATTTGCCATAGAAGTTGTCATCAAGAATGAACAACAACAGATCAAACCAGGAATGCTTGCAGAAGTAACATTGATTAAAGATACAAAACAGCAAATCATCGTTCCTACCCAAGCCATCTTAGGAAATGGGAACCAAACCTATGTTTATATCATTCAGAATGGAAAAGCTGTAAAAAGGCCAGTAAAAGTGATTGAAATGGCTACAGAAGAAACGACAATTGCAGAAGGCGTTTCTGAAAAGGATACAGTTGTGATTAAAGGCCAATATGCGTTAACAGAGGGTACTCCGATTGAGATTGTGAAGGAAGAAGGGAAGTCATCGTGAAACTAGTTGATGTTTCTGTCAAACGTCCAATCGGCGTCATCATGATCGTCCTAGCCATTATCTTGATGGGGACGATTTCTCTTCGTAACCTAGCGATTGACCTATATCCAAAACTGAATCTCCCTATTTCAGTTGTTGTGACTGAATATGAAGGAGCTGCTCCCCAAGAGGTGGAAAAGTTAGTAACCAAACCCCTTGAAGGAAGCTTAGGTACGATTGAAGGGATTAAGAAACTACAATCTACTTCAGCACCAGGCCAATCCCTGATTATCCTCCAGTTTGACTGGGGTTCGAACATGGACGAAAAGATAAATAGCATGAGAGATAAGTTAGACCTTGTAACAAACTTCTTGCCAGAAGAGGCAGGAAAACCGCTTGTATTAAAATTAGACCCAACAGCGATTCCAATTATGAGGCTATCTGTATCCGGGGATTTAGATCAAAACCGTTTAACGCAAATTGCAGAAGATGTAATCAAGCCAAGATTAGAACGTACTCCAGGTGTGGCCAATGTTTCCCTTCTTGGTAGTAAACAGAAAGAAGTGAAGGTTGAAGTTTCACCTGTCTATTTAAATGGCTATGGGATCTCTATCAACCAAATCATTCAGGTTCTCGGATCGGAAAACCTTTCCGCAACAGCGGGAACCCTGCAAAAAGGGGATCAAGAGCTACAGCTTCGGATTAGCGGAGAATTTGAAAATATAGATCAGATCAAAAATGTGCTGATTCCTTTACCAAAAGGAGGAACAGTTAAACTACAGGAAATTGCAAAAATCACAGAGGTAGATAAAAAAATCACAGAGATTACCAAGGTCTCTGGAAAACCGAGTTTAACCTTTGATATTTCCAAAAAATCAGATGGTAACACGATTAAAGTAAGTGACGAACTATATAAATCGATGGAAGGAATAGAAAAGGTTCTTCCTCAAGGGATTCACCTTGACACCGTTTATGATTTATCTGTCTTTATCCGCCAGTCAGTGGATAATGTTTTACAAAATCTAATTGTGGGTGGACTATTAGCCATCATCATTTTATATCTTTTCTTAAGAAATCTACGTTCTACCTTAGTAATAGGTTTAGCGATGCCAATCGCAGTCATCTCAACCTTCAACCTCATCTATTTTACAGGTGAAAGCTTAAACCTATTAACCCTTGGTGGTTTGGCACTTGGTATTGGAATGATGGTAGATAGTGCGATTGTTATCTTAGAAAATATCTTTCGTTATCGCGAACAAGGTTATGAAATGATGGAAGCAGCCCAACAGGGATCAAAAGAAGTCGCTCCAGCAGTAATCGCTTCTGCTTTAACAACGGTTGCTGTATTTATTCCGATTGTCTTTGTAAAAGGATTAGCAGCAGAACTCTTTAGACCATTAGCCTTAACCGTTAGCTTTTCCTTATTGGCTTCTTTAATCGCCTCATTAACGATCGTACCGATGCTCTCTGCTCGTTTGTTAAAAAAGGGAGAAAAAGAACCAAATATAGCTCAAGGTTTTAAAGGAGTGTTATACAAAGTCTTATTTACTTTTGAACGTTTGATGAATAAAGTCTATGACAAATATCAGTCTGCACTAAAATGGTCACTTGGGCACCGAAAGACGGTTGTTTTTGGAACTTTAGCTCTCGTTGTGGCCACTTTTGCACTTGTTCCATTGGTAGGTACAGAGTTTATTCCGACGATGGACCAAGGGGAAATTAATATTGATGTGACCTTACCTCAAGGGACATTACTAGAAGAAACAGACCAAACACTAGCAAATATTGAAGCAAAATTGTCAGGAATTCCTGAAGTGAAGACCGTATTTACCAGTGCAGGAAATGGTGGCGCATTCGCCATGGGAATTGGCAATTCAAATATTGGTAATCTTTATGTCAAATTGATCCCACTATCTGATCGGGATCGAAGTACAGATGAAGTGATGGAAGAAATTCGCCAGTTAACCAAAAAGATTCCTGGAGCCGAAGTGAAAGTCTCACAAATCCAAAGTGGTGGGTTTGGTAGTGGGTCTCCAATCTCCATTATGATATCTGGAGATGATTTAACCGTTTTAGAACAACTTGCTGAACAAGTAAAGAATGAAGTGATGCAAGTAGAAGGAACAAGAAACGTGGAGAGCTCCGTTGACGAAGGTCGTCCCGAAATGCAAATTCTTGTTGATCGAGATAAGGCTTCCTTATATGGTTTAAATTTTGCGCAAATCATGTCCTCAGTCAAGACCGGATTTAATGGGCAAGTTGCTACTCGTTTCCGCAATGAAGGACGAGAAATCGATGTAAGGGTTACATTGCCGGAGGAATATAAAAAAGACATGAACCAGGTAGGAGAAATGTTGCTGCAAACCCCATTTGGTACACAGATTCCTTTAAAAGAAGTAGCAAGCATCGTTCAAGTCAAAGGTCCGACTCAGATTGAGCGTGAAGATCAGAAGCGAAAAGTCACGATTACAAGCGACTTGGTAGGCCGAGACCTAGGTAGTGTAACTAAAGATATTCAAGCCAAATTAGACCAACTTCATCTACCAGATGGTTATATGTATGAAATGGGTGGTCAAGTGAAGGATATGGCAGACGCCTTTGGTGATTTACAATACGCCTTGATTTTGGCGATCTTCTTAGTCTACATGGTGATGGCAGTCCAGTTTGAAGCAATTACCTATCCATTTATCATTATGTTTTCCATGCCTGCAACCTTTATAGGGATTGTAGTCGGACTCGTTATTACAGGATGGCCACTAAGTATTCCAGCCTTTATCGGGGTAATCATGTTAGCGGGTATCGTGGTTAACAACGCAATCGTTCTTGTTGACTATATTAACATTCTCAGAAAGCGGGGAATGGAAAGAAAAGAAGCAATTCTTAAAGCTGGTCCAAACCGACTCCGCCCCATTTTAATGACAACCTTAACAACCATTTTAGGTTTGATTCCATTAATGTTGGGGATTGGCGAAGGAGCAGAGACCCAGGCTCCTTTAGCAACAGTAATGGTCTTTGGTTTATCCTTCTCCACATTAGTTACGTTACTACTTGTACCTGTGATGTACCTATATATTGATGATTTTGAAAACTGGGTAAAACAGAAATGGTTTGGGGGAAGGAGTAAAAAGCATGTCAGAACAAGTTGAATTAACCAAACGGGAAGCAATCTTAAGAAGTGCTTTTATCATCTTTACGGAAAAAGGTTATCATGCCGCCAAAGTGAGTGATGTCGCTGAATTAGCCAAAGTAGGCAAAGGAACCGTTTATGAATATTTCTCAAGCAAGGAAGATCTACTAAGAGGGGTTATTGAAGAAGGGATCAAATACTATATGAAGGAATTAACGGAAAGTATAAAGGGTCCAATTCTTCCTTGGGAAAAGATCAAAAAGATGATTAGAAGACATGCCGAAATTTTAAGAGAAAATCAAAACATTTCCCAATTGATTTTTCATAACTTTGGTATTGTCACTGAAGAGTTTCATCAGTTTTTAATATCCCAGCGCCAAGTTTTTATCGAAATGTTGAAAGATATAATCCAAGAAGGAATCACTTCAGGAGAATTGAAACCAATGAGAACAGAAGTAGCGGCTAGAATTATTCTAGGGAGCATGGTTTCCATTCAATTTGAAACAGGTTGTTTAGATGAAGCATCAGTTGAAGAGATGATTAAGACATTGGCAAACGGGATGATGAAAATCTAGTATTTCTAATGAATTTTAATAGGAAAAAGTTCTATTTCCATCGCTCCTTCATATCTTGTATGGACAGGGTCAAACTGACAAACAAGAATGGAGGAGCTATTTTTATGAGACCAATGATTTTCATCTTCTTATTTATCCTAGGAGTATCCATGATCCTAATTCCTACACTATTTGTAGCATTTTTTGGAAACTCTCATTCTACAGAAATGACAATACCAGAAAAAGTAGATTTAAGAATCGATCCTGATCATTCGATTCCGATCACCGTCTATCGAACAGCAAGCAAAACGGTAGAAACCTATCCAATCGAAGAATATGTACGCGGAGTCGTTGCTGCTGAGATGCCAGTCGATTTTGAATTAGAGGCCTTAAAAGCACAAGCCATGGCAGCAAGAACTTATATCGTTAAAAGAATCTTAACCAATGATTTCTCTGATGTACCAGGTGGGGCGATGGTGACGGATACAATCCAACATCAAGTCTTTCGTTCTGAATCAGAATTAAGAAAAAAGTTTGGGCTTCAATATGCTGAAAAGATCGCCAAGCTGAACCGTGCAGTGAATGAAACGATGGGACAAGTCATCACCTATGAAGGTCAACCGATTACAGCACTTTTCTTTTCAACTAGTAACGGTTATACTGTCAATTCAGAAGACTACTATGTAAAAAAGATCCCTTACCTAAGAAGTGTTCCAAGTCCTTGGGATACAGAATCGCCAAGATTTCAGGGAACAATCTCCATCCCCTTTTCAACAATTCAAGCTAAGTTGAAGGTAGACCCAGCCGTATTCACTTCAACAGGGCAAGAATGGATCAAGGTTTTAGAATGGACGCCAAGTAAAAGAGTAAAGAAGTTGAAGATTGGAGATAAATTATTAACAGGTAGAGAAGTGAGAGAACTCTTAGGGCTTGACTCCTCCAGCTTCACCTTTGAAATTATTGGCGATCAGGTAGTGTTCAATACAACAGGATATGGACACGGTGTAGGTATGAGCCAGTACGGAGCAAATGGAATGGCCAAAGAAGGAAAAAAAGCAGAGGAGATTGTCAAATACTATTACACAGGAGTCGAAGTGAAAGACGATAAAATCTGGATCAAAAAACAATAGAGCAAGTATAAAATTTTGTATCCCTCAGGTATAAACAGGTAAATAATGGACAAAATGGTTGCTGAGGTGATGCAAAAAATGAGTAAAAACTCAAAGTGGAAAAAATTTTTAGGTAAAAAGTGGACCTTCCCCGCCATTTATATGATTGCCGCAGCACTTATTCTTACATTAATGTGGTGGTATCAAGATCCAAATGAGTATCCATTAACTCAAGAAGAATTAGGACTTCAAGAAATTACCCCAGAAGTAGTTGATGGGTCAGCACAAGATGAGATGGGGGAAGAGGCCGTTGCAGTTGCAACACAAACAGTAGAGCAAATGGTTTGGCCAGCAGAGGATCCAATCAATGTTCAAGTTAAAATGGAATTTTTCGATGATACATCTACTGAAGATGCAATGGCTGAATCTCTGATTACATTCCAAGGTGAATATTGGCCACATAATGGAATTGATATCGTTGCAAAGGATAAAAAAGCCTTTACTGCTGTTGCAGCATTAAGTGGGGAAGTAGTTCGGGCAGATAAGGATCCAGTAATGGGGTATGTCGTCGAACTCAAACATGAGAATGGGCTGATTACAACTTATTCTAGCTTAAAAGATGTCACTGTGAAAAAAGGAGATAAAATCTCTCAAGGAACTCCTTTAGGTACAGCAGATCGCAATGTCTTTGAAAAAGATCATGGTATACATCTACATTTTGAAGTACGTAAAGACGATATTCCTTTAAATCCCAATGCCTTTTTTGGACAAGATGTAAATCAAGTATTAGAACAACTTTCTCAAGGGGAAAATCGACCAACCCAAACTGAAGATGAAAAGGGTCCAGAGTCGAAGCCAAATGAAGCGAAGGATGTTCAATCACAAGATTCAAAACAACCTGATGTAAAACAAAACGAAGAACTAAATAAAACAAAAGAACAAAGTGAGTAAAGAAATGAAAGCTACTAGGATGATTGCCTAGTAGCTTTTTATTGGTTTGTATATTACAAAAGAAGCGACATAGCACGACTAGCAGCTTTAGCTGTGTAGTGTGACTTGTACACTTTGTGTGCTTTCAGGAATGCCTTTCTTTCCTTTGTTTTAAATTAGGCTCACTATTATACATAAAAATGTGATTGAACAAACAAAAGATCATAAAATTATGTGATCTATTGACTTAAAACTGAGCCTATGGTTATAATAAATTATAAAAATGTGATTAATTGACACAAAATATGTATAAAAATGTGATATTTTGGAGGTGATACTGTGGAAAGGCTGATCATGCAGGATTTGCTGAAGTGGAAAAACTCTAGGCACCGCAAGCCACTGATTTTGAAAGGCGTGCGCCAAGTGGGCAAGACATGGGCGCTCAAGGAGTTTGCCAGGCGTTATTATAATAATATTGCGTATTTTAACTTTGACGAACACCCGGAATACAAGCAGTTTTTTGAAAACACAAAGGATGTAGAACGCATCCTGCAAAACCTGATGATGGCAAGCGGCCAAACCATCAAGCCGGATAAGCCTGAGGATACGCTCATTGTTTTCGATGAGATTCAGGAATGTCCCAATGCTTTGAATACGCTCAAATACTTCTGTGAAAACACGCCGCACTATCATGTGGCCTGCGCCGGTTCACTTTTGGGCATTGCTTTGTCAAAGCCGGCCTCTTTTCCTGTCGGCAAGGTGGACTTTTTGGAAATAGGGCCTATGACCTTTACCGAATTTTTAATGGCCAACGGCGACGGCAATCTTGCTGCCTATATGGACAGCTTGGACAGGATTGAGACTGTTCCGGATGCATTCTTCAATCCACTTTATGAAAAGCTCAAAATGTATTTTGTGACCGGCGGGATGCCTGAGTCTGTCAGGTCCTGGACGGAAGATCGGGACGTCGAGCTGATGCAGCAGGTACTTTCCAATATCCTGGGGGCATACGAGAGGGATTTTGCCAAGCATCCTGATCCCAAGGACTTCCCTAAGATATCATTAATTTGGAAATCCATTCCGTCCCAGCTTGCTAGGGAGAACAAAAAATTTATTTATAAGGTTGTTAAGGAAGGGGCTCGGGCCAGAGAATATGAGGATGCTTTGCAGTGGCTTTGCGATGCCAACCTGACTTATAAGATATACCGCAGCAGCGCGCCGGGACTGCCCATTTCTGCCTATGATGACTTGTCTGCCTTCAAGCTTTATCTGGTGGATGTAGGACTATTACGCCGTTTATCGCTTTTGGCGCCTTCCGCTTTTAGCGAAGGCAACCGCCTGTTCGTTGAGTTTAAGGGGGCTCTTAGTGAGAATTATGTGCTCCAGGCGCTGAGAAACCAGTTTGAAGCCATGCCCCGGTATTGGACGATGGACAATCCCCGGTATGAAGTGGATTTTCTGATCCAGAGGGAAAACGACATTTTGCCCGTTGAAGTTAAATCGGAAACCAATGTGGAAAGCAGAAGCCTGAAGAAGTTTAAAGAAAAATACGGCGACAAGGTCAAGCTGCGTGTCCGCTTTTCATTGAACAATCTGCGGTTGGACGATGATCTGTTGAATATCCCGATGTTCATGGCCGATTATGCAGATAAACTGATTGGGATGGCATTGAAGCAGTAGGAGAATTAATTCTTGTTCATAGCAAACCTGCCCTGCCTTAAAAAAAGAGGTGCAGGTTTTAGTTTGTCGAAAAATAAAATAAATCAGTAAAAAATTTTTTTATTTTTCTAAAATATTGATTGTATTTATTTAAAAAACGGGTATACTAGAATTATAAAGAGGTGATTTTATGCTTATAACATTTAAAGTATCGAACTATCGCTCGTTTCGGGATGAAGCTGTTTTATCCATGATGGCAAAAGGCCTCAAGGAACACAAAGAAAGTTTGATTCCATATGGGTCAAAAAAGGTGCTGCCTGCGGCTGCCATTTATGGAAAGAATGGCGGCGGCAAGAGCAACCTGCTGCGTGCCTTTTGGCTAGGTGTACAGTTTGTGCGCAATGCCCAGCGGACACAGCATGAAAAGGCGTCTATACCTGTGCAGCCGTTTTCTCTCAATGATTACTCACAAAATGAGCCCACAGCATTTGAATATACCTACATGCAGGACGGTATAAAGTATATCTACGGTTTTTCTGCTACTAGAACAAAGATTGTGACAGAATATCTTTATCACAGTCCTAAGGGACAGAAAGCAACCATTTTTGAGCGCAAGGAACAGAAGTTTTCATTCCCTGTGGATACTGAGAAGAAGAAAAAAGAGCTGATTAGCGAGGCTGTTGCTCCAAACCAGCTTTACTTTGCAGTATCCTGCACAATGAATTATCAGCCATGTATTGCTGCGATGAAATGGTTTCGTGAGAGCGTCATCTTTTCCAGGGACTATACAGATATTCCCAATCAAATCATTGAGCATGCAGAAGACCCCGGTATGCTGAAGGCTATTGTTACGGCTGCTCAAAAGGCAGACCTTGGTATTCAGGATATGACCTTTGAGATCAGCAATAAAGAGCTCTCCAAGTATGAGGAGTTACCCGATAATATGCCGGAGGATATCAAAGTCGCTTTGCAAAATCTTATGAAGGCCTTAGCCAGTGCTCCTAATGAGGCTGAAACCAAGCTTAGGGGCAGTGAGCTAAAAGCTACTTCGCTGCATTATGGTATTTCCAAATCGGGGGAAATAAAATACTATCCTCTAGAGCTTGCGGATGAATCGGACGGAACAAAGCATTTAATGGCGCTGGCTCCGGCTATAGAAAAAACGCTGTCCACCGGTGGTATTTTAATCGTGGACGAGATAGAAAAAGAAATGCACCCGTTGCTTGTGGAGTACATTGTAGCGCGCTATCAAAGCAAAAAGAGCAACAAGACCGGCGCCCAAATTGTTTTTACCACCCATAATACAGAACTTTTGAACATGGAGGTGCTGCGACGGGATCAGGTTTATTTTGTGGATAAAGATAATAAAACCGGCGTATCCGAGCTTTACAATATCACCGAGTTCTCACCTCATCCTGATGAAAATATCCGCAAGGGATACCTGGTCGGCAAGTACGGCGCTACGCCTAAACTTGAGACAGAGGAGGTGTAGCTGTTGGCTCGAAAAGTTAAACCCTTGATCTATGTATTTTGGGAAGGGGAAAGCGAACAAGCTTATACTAAATATCTTAAGTTGGTTTTTGAGGATGTGGCTGTCATACGGTTTCCGTCTAATTCAGGGCTGTTTGCAGAGGCAGCCAATATGTTCAAAAATAACCCGAAGTATCGAAATACAGCTGAGGTGACGGATGAGATTTGGTTTTTCTTTGACACCGAGCTTGAGAAGGCATCCCACTGGGAGAGAAATTATAAAATTATCAAGAACTTGAGGAAGCTCCGTAAGCCTGGCCGGATTAAGATTCGCCTTCTCATGACTACAGCGTGCCTGGAGTATTGGATGCTGTTACATTATGAGCGCACAGCACCTGCAATTGCATCGCCTGCTGATAAAGAGCGGATAAAAGACCGTGTGAAGAGGTATGTGCCATATTATGAAAAGGGCGACTACGAGGCCACATACGAGATTGCCAAACACTATGAGAAAGCCATAGATAACGGGAAATGGACACTTATTTCATTGGTGGAGGACGGCCTACCGACTCTTGAAGACAGCGATGAGCGCAACTGCTGGCTGTATCAGGGAACGCACACATTCACTACAGTGCATGAGGCTATTGAATATTTGATTGATTTGAAAAGATAATAACCAATTTTTAGGGCACTACATGGGTAAAAAGCTGTAGTGCTTTTTTTTATTTGCGATGCAGGCGTCATGTTTATATGCCCATACATGCCCGTCAAAAGCACTCGAAATGAATTCAATCCTTGCATGTAAGTCTCCATATAACCAAAAAGCACTAAGAGAATAAACAAAATAATGAGGATAATACCCAGGGTGATAACATCTTTAAAAACCTGCAACAGAGAATTTAAAAAGTTCATACAGAGAATGAAGAATAGATACGAAAACTTTAAGTATGTTGCGGTTATGAGCAGGCAGGATAACGGCAACTGGCATTATCATATAGTATGTAACCTCGGATATATTGCTTTTAATGAGCTAAAGCAAATTTGGGGCTTAGGCGGTGTATTCATCGGAAAGATCAGAAATAAAACTCAATTAAGCAGAGCAACAAGTTATGCCAGCAAAAACACGAATAATGCCAGGTTATATTTAAAAGGCCAAAATCTGAGTCAAGGCATTATCAAACACATATCGCCGTTTATTTATAATGAGCTGTTTAACCTGGTCGAAGATAAAGCAGGTTTATGGCGGGTGCAGCCAAAGCCATCAGCCTGGTATCCAGCTGTCTTAACTGTTATAACTTCAAACGCAATAAATGCATTGGCAGCTGTCCAGACAGGCAAGACGAGTTTTTCGGCTTGAACACAAGGGTGGATAACTACTGTTCCCTGATTGTTTACCTTAAATATTTATATCTATGTAAAATGAAGTCCAGGCAAATTGATTTTTCGATTGAATATTTGACTCCATTATCCTCACACCTCGGATCTATCTAATTATAGGTAAGTCATATTTATGAAACATCGTAATCAACTTTTTCCAATGAGGCGGATAAGCGTTGCTGCCATAACGCTTAATTGTAGTACCATTGTCAAATGTGACATTAAGCTCCCATTGGGTTCCATCCAGTATATTTCTGTCAATGTAACGGCTTTTCCAGTCAATGAAATAGCATCGAAGCAGGTCATTATTGAATTCAATCCACTTTTCTTCTATAGGAATAAGGGTAATATTTTTGCAATCGACAGATTCGGATTTAATATCAATACCACATCCACCTGAAAATGCATATTTTAGTGCTTTGCCATGCTTTTCAGTATTTAAATATATCCAGTGGGATGTACCGAAAAAACCGCCCACATAGAAATATAGTTCTTTAATAAAAGTGGGTTCGGCAAAATAACTCCCGCTAAAGTCTTTTCTGCAGGTGTTGCAGTGGTGGGAGGGGGTAGGGATTTCAATGCAACAGCCTCCAAGCACAATTTCCTTTTTATCAAGTTTATCCTGCAATTCCTGCGTCATTGCAGGCATACCCCATAGTATTGTTGCCGTATTTTTTGAGCCACAGCGTGGACAAATTCTCCTTGGCAGATTAATCACCTCAACTCTAATATAAAAAATCAATTTTAAAATTAACACCGACTTTTAATAACTTAAGGTTTATAAGCCGGTAAAAAGCCGCTCGTCTGGATACCTTAAAGTTTTCCTGGCAGCTATGAATAAGCAATCTCAAGTCCAAAATATCAACAGGGTTATCTTCTATATATATTGCAGTATCCAAACGGCGGTTAACAATCGCTGCAAATGAATTGAATACCTTCAAAACCAAATCTGACGGCATCAACAGGCAAGCTGCAAAATAGTTTGCTTCAACCTCTTATATATATCTTTTTCTCGCCAGCTTCTTCACAATATAATCCACAGGAATCATCGTTTATATCAAGCTCGATTAGTGTAATACCTTCGCCTTGCAGTAAGCTTAACGATACTCTTCCAGTTCCGGTTCACCATTATCACCTTTTTTATGCCTTTTGACCGCATCCATAAACTTATCGGTACTGTTGCGGGCTGCATATTTCATGGTAAGCTTATCGCTGCTTTGAGACAGTTTTACAATGTCATCATTTTCTTTCGAGTCTTTTTCTTCTCCCCATACCTCTGCGATTTTGTCCTTGATTTTTTGCTTAAAAATCTCAATAAGACGCTTGTTTTGGTTTACTATAGCCTGTTCTTCGTTTATTTGTTCAACAATTTGCTGCTGCACTTCAAGGGGCGGGAGAGGAATTCTGTAATTTATTACATAATCCTTAGTTAGTCTTTGTAGTCCTCCAGTACCTATCATATGATTTCTTCCATTATTTATAAAGCTAAAACTTGAAATATTATAATATAACCACTCGGGTAAAATTTTACTCTCTATAGCTCTTAATACAAAAAATTCACTTGAGCCAAATCCAATATTGTTTGTTAAACCTCTTGCTATACCGGACTTTCCATTTTCAAAACAGGGAGTTACCCGTGCAAGCAAAACATCATTTTCTTTAAAATAAGTATAAGAACTATAAACTTCAAAAAACAATTTGACTTGCTTTGAGAGCATTTGGAACGATTCAAGAGAATTCAAGATTTGCTTGCATAAATTAAGCATATCAGATTGCCTAGTAGCTTTTTATTGGTTTGTATATTCCATAAGCAGCGACTTTTGTGAGCGACTTTTCCCTCATTCTTCTTTAATCATGGAAAACCGCGAGCAACGGAGCGTGTTGGAATATACAAACCTTAATAAATGGAAATTGAAAAAAATTTATGTAAAATAGCTTGTCAAGGCTTGTAACAAAAGAATATATGCCAAACCTCCTCATATAATGTACAGACGATTTGAATGCGGGGAGGCGAGGGTAGTGCACGATTACATCAAAGAGCGAACCTTGAAAATTGGTCGATACATAGTAGAGACTAGAAATACGGTTCGTACTATTGCTAAAGAATTCGGTGTATCAAAAAGTACGGTGCACAAAGATCTAACAGAACGGTTACCCGAAATAAACCCAGACTTAGCTAATGAAGTGAAAAGTATCCTAGAATATCACAAATCTATTCGGCACATTAGAGGAGGGGAGGCAACAAAAATTAAATATAAAAAAGCAGAATAAAAGTAAGTTTGTATATTCCAACGCACTATACAAATCTAAAACGAAAAGTGGCGGAAAAAAATTCTAAGAAAATCGACAAAAAAGGATAAAATTTTATAAAAATAAAAAGGGATTTCCGAATCTGTATCGAAATATTTTTTAAGGGAAAATTATGCACGAATTTAAGTTTTTTAAAGTAGAGTATGCGGCAGGGAGGAAATATGGATCATGTTGAGTAAGGATATCGGAATAGACCTTGGTACAGCCAATGTATTGATTCATGTAAAGGGTCGCGGAGTAGTCATCGATGAGCCATCCGTCGTTGCGATCGATACTAGAACGAAAAAAGTATTAAAAGTAGGAGAAGAAGCAAGGCAAATGGTTGGAAGGACCCCAGGGAATATCATTGCAACAAGGCCGTTAAAAGATGGGGTTATTGCAGATTTTGATATTACAGAAGCAATGCTTAAACATTTTATCAGCAAAGCTGGAGTTAAAAGTTTTTTTAAAAAACCTCGAATCTTAATCTGTGCACCAACAAACATTACATCAGTAGAAGAAAAAGCGATACGGGAAGCTGCAGAGAAAAGCGGTGGAGGAGAAGTCTTTCTAGAATATGAACCCAAGGCTGCTGCCATAGGCGCTGGATTGGATATTTTTCAACCTAGTGGGAATATGGTTGTAGATATTGGCGGAGGAACGACAGATGTAGCTGTTTTATCGATGGGAGATGTCGTCACCGCCTCTTCTATTAAGATTGCAGGGGACAAGTTTGATCATGCCATTATGGCGTACATAAAAAGAAAGTATAACTTACTCATAGGTGAACGGACAGCTGAAGACTTAAAAAAACAAATTGGTACAGTATTTGCCGGAAGTCGAAATGAAGAAATGGATATCCGAGGAAGAGATTTAGTCACTGGATTACCGATTTCTGTGACGATCCATTCTGATGAGATTAGAAAAGCATTACAAGAACCGATTTCAGCGATCATTGCCGCTGCAAAATCTGTTTTAGAAAAGACTCCACCTGAACTTTCTGCAGATATTATTGACAAAGGGATTATTTTAACTGGTGGTGGAGCTTATCTGCACGGAATTGATGCATTATTAACAGAACAATTAAAAGTACCTGTTCTTATTGCAGATGATCCAATGTCTTGTGTTGTACGGGGAACAGGAATTATGTTGGACAACTTAGATAAGGTCAAAAAAAGAAAAAAGTGATAAGTGTATCTATCCAATTCCATAAATGAAGGTGAAGGAAAATGATCCGCGGATTGTATACTGCTGCAGCAGGAATGTTAACTCAACAAAAACGTCAAGATATCTTAACGAATAATTTAGCCAATATCAATACACCTGGATATAAACAGGATCAAGCGATGATGCGTTCTTTTCCTGAGGTATTTCTTCAAGCGATTCAAGAACCATTTGCTGCAAATAAACAAATCGGTTCGATTCATCAAGGTGTCTTTATTGAGGAAAGTGTACCTATTTTTACGCAAGGGGATTTAATCGAAACAAATGACCCCTATCATCTTGCTATTATTGATCAAGATTTACCGATCGATCCAACAACAGGCCTGAAACCCTCTCTTTTTTTTACTGCAGTTGATGGAAAAGGAAATCGATTTTATACTAGAAGTGGCGTTTTTACAGAAGATGCTGCCGGGCAATTAGTCACTCCTGAAGGCTACCTGATTTTAGATGATCTTGGATTTCCTATCCAAGTAAATGGCCGTACCTTTAAAGTGGATGAAAAGGGATTGATGACCTTCTCTGACGGAGAACAAATCAGAATTGGTTTATCTGTCATCAATGACCCAAAACAGCTATTGAAACAAGGGAATAATATGTATCGTTTAAATGATAATAACAATCCCCCTATGGTCGATCCCAATGGCAATTATCAGATACAACAAGGGAAAATAGAGCGAGCAAACGTAGACCCGAGTCAAACCATGGTCGATATGCTGACAGCTTTAAGATTATATGAAGCCAATCAAAAAGTGATTCAATCTTTAGATCGCACCTTGGAAAAAGCTGCGAATGAAATTGGTAGGGTATAGATGTATAATGGAAAGGAAGAGGTTATGAGATGAATGTTTCCATGATCAATGGTTTGGTAGGAATGCAAGCCACCCAACAAAAAATAGATACCATATCCAATAATATAGCCAATATTGAGACAACTGGATATAAAGGAAGGGAAATATTTTTTCAGGACATCTTGTCATCAAGAATCGAACAACCCGATTCCTTTCGATTACAAGGAAGAATGACCCCAATGGGATTGGACCAAGCAACCGGTTCAAGAGTTTCATTAACCTTAGGCAATTTTAATCAAGGGCAACCTATTGAAACAGGGGTTTCAACAGACTTGATGTTGATGGGTAATGACATTTTCTTTACAGTGATCCCTGCAGATGGGAATTCACTAGACCCTAAAGAACTTAGATATACCAGAGATGGCCATTTTCAAATCGATGCAGAAGGCTATTTAGTTACAGATCAAGGCGATTATGTTTTAGATACTTATGATTTTCCAATCGAAATTCCTGAGCAAGCAACCTTTCAGGTAGATAAACAAGGAAATGTGATAATTGAATATGCGGATGGAACGAAAGAAGAAATAGCAACGTTAAAACTTACAAGAATCATATCCCCTCAAGCATTAGCACAAGATGGGGCAAGCCAATATCGGATTCCTGCTGAACTGATTGATCAGGGAATCGAGGTAAGAGACCAGAACTTTGATTTAGCAGAGCCTAGATATGCCAACCTCTACGCTGTGATTCAAGGGAGTTTAGAAGCCTCTAATGTAGAGTTAGCCAAAGAAATGGTTCAATTAACAGAAGCGCAAAGAGCTTATCAATTTCAATCAAGGGGGATTTCCATCGCTGATCAAATGGCAGGAATGGTAAATAACCTTAGAGGATAAAAGGATGAGACAGAATGGAATCACAACAAGCAAAAGTAAGATCAAGATCAGAAAGACATACCACTGAGAAGAAAAAGAAAAAAACAGTGGGTTCAAAACAAAGCCTTAATCGTTTAGCTTTCTTATTGATGGCATTTGCAATCATTTCATTTTTTGTAGGTTCAATCATTGGGTACGGGGTGCTTGGTAAAGGCAATCCTCTTGAAATATTAAACCCGACTACATGGGTTCATATGTACCAACTTATTTTCGGCTAGACTTCCTTTCAGTCATCTTCGTTACTATGAAGGTGGCTTTTTTGACGCACAGGATGTGCTAATTTCGACGTTGCAACAGATCATTATATGCAAGCGGCTCCGTCACCCATGTCTTTCTTTGATTGCAACGCGCTTAATGGAATCTTACAACCTCAGATGAAGAGGGGGAAAATTCGTGAATGTGCCAAACATTCTTACTGTAAGTCGATTTCTCTTAATTCCTGTTTTCCTTCTTGTATTTTTTAATGGATACGAAATTCACGCCTATGGAATTCTATTACTAGCAGGGATTACGGATGTGATAGATGGGTATTTGGCAAGAAAGCATCATTTAGTCACAGAATTGGGAAGCATGTTAGACCCATTGGCAGATAAGCTGATGATGATTACAGTCATTATTTCTTTGTTAGTTGCTGGTGAAATCCCTTGGTTAGTAGCAGCCATCTTCTTTTTTAGAGATGCAAGTATGATTATCGGTTCCGCTTTTTTTCATTTTAGAGGGAAGAAAACGGTGCCAGCCAATGCCCTAGGCAAGATGACTACTTTTATGTATTACCTTGCTGTATTGCTCATCACTTTTGATTTACCCTATAATGTTGAATTCTTTACCTTTGTAGTTGCATTTTCATTCTTAACTTCAATTGTTTACATGTTTCAGTTTAAAAAAATCAATGACTAAAAGAGAGCACAACGCACCAAGTGCGCCATGCTCCTTTATGTGAACCCTCATCCAACCAGGGCCGGAAGAGGGGACACTATTTATTCTAAGCGGCAAAGCTGAAAATTATGCTGTGAAATTTTGGTTGGAGGGAACTAAGCGATGTTAGATATCAAAGATATACAAAAAATTATACCCCACCGCTATCCATTTCTTTTAGTGGACAAGGTGATTGAATTAGAGGAAGGCAAAAAGGCAGTTGGGATTAAGAATGTAACGATAAACGAACCATTTTTCCAAGGCCATTTTCCGGAGTATCCAGTGATGCCAGGGGTTTTGATTGTAGAAGCTTTAGCCCAAGTTGGCGCAGTGGCCATGCTTGTGAAGGAAGAAAATAAGGGAAAGTTAGCTTTTTTTACTGGAATTGACAACTTCCGTTTTCGTGATCAAGTGGTCCCTGGAGATACATTAACTTTAACCGTAGAAGTCATTAAAGTAAAAGGACCAATGGGAAAAGGAAAAGCAACAGCCCATGTAGGAGACAAGCTAGTGGCCGAAGGCGAAATCATGTTTGCGATTAAGTGAATATAAATCTTTTCGATCATTTTAAATACTATACTTAGTATAGAGGGGGAAAATGGAATGAAATGGTCTTCCATTCGTAAAATGTATCCTAACCAATTTGTAAAATTAAAAGCTTTATCATCAAGAGTTGCAGATGGGCAGGAAGTGATAGAAGAAGTGGCTCTAATCGAAGTGATTGATGATAAAAATGCTACAGGTGAACTTTTAAAGTCCAAAGGCGATGAATTTGTATATCATACTGCTCATGAAAATATCGTTCTTGAAATCAGAGAAGATATTGGACTAAGGAGATTTTTATGAAAATAAAATATCAATATGGTTTATTGTTAGTGGATATTAGAATAACGACTAATGGAAAATCAAAAACAATTAAAAATTTAGTCGTTGATACTGGAGCATCTAAAACCTTAATTTCACAAAATGCGGTTGATGATATTGGGGTACAAGTAGAGGTAAATGATCGAATCGTTACTTATTATGGTATTGGCGGAAAAGAACATGCATTTAGGAAGAAGGTAGATGAAATCACAATTGGTGATTTTTCTATTAAGAACTTGGACATAGATTTTAATGATTTTGGCTATAAAGATATAAATGGATTGCTTGGATTAGATGTATTAATGGAAGCAGGCTTTAAGATTGATTTGTTAAACTTAAAACT
This sequence comes from Tepidibacillus sp. HK-1, assembly GCF_001748485.2. Taxonomy (NCBI): domain Bacteria; kingdom Bacillati; phylum Bacillota; class Bacilli; order Caryophanales; family Bacillaceae; genus Tepidibacillus; species Tepidibacillus sp. HK-1. Next base: position 51,658 of record NZ_BDGM02000016.1, read on the forward strand.
AGAAAAAAGCAGTGAATCAACTAATGAATGATTCACTGCTTTTTTATTTCTATGCTAAGAAGATCGAGCCATACACCAATGCGCCTAAAATCACAAAAGAAGGATGAATCTTCCAACGCTCCATCAATAAATAACTGATACCAATGAGGACCATGGTTTGGATAGCACCTACATGACCTATAGAGGTATCAATGAATTTATAGGCAATCACTCCTAATAACACAGCAATTGTTGGGCGAACATACTGGCTCATCCGCTTCACTCTTGGTGAGTCTTTATACTTTAAAAGCAATTTCAGCAAAAGAATCATTAGAACTAATGAAGGGGCAACGACAGCTAATTCAGCTATGATCGCACCTAAAATGCCACCTTGTGAATAGCCAATGTAACCAGCCATTTTGGTGGCGATAGGCCCTGGTAAAGCATTGCCTAAGGCTAAGATTTCACTAAATTCACTTACGGTAAACCAGCCATATCGACCAACGACCTCATTTTCAATCAATGGAATCGAGGATGGACCACCACCATAGCCAAGAATTCCGGGGATAAATAAAGCTAAGAAAATTTGCAAATATATCATTTAGCCGATCCTCCCTCTTTCACAGATTTAGGATCCCGTTTCAGTACAGCTGCCAATAATAAAATAACGATAAGGATTGCGGGATGAACGTTAAGTATTTCAAGTAAAAGATAACTTGCGATAATCATAAGGATAGAAGCAAACCACCCAAGATGTTGCTTTGACTTTTTTACAAAGTCCCATGTTAAGGTAATCATCATCATGGCAACAACGGGGACAACCCCTCTTGTCATTCCTTTTACCCACGCTTGATCTTTAAAAGTATTTAGTGATGTAAGAAATACAATCATGAGAAGAATCGTTGGTAAAATAGAGGCCAATAGTGCATTAAACATCCCAGGAATCCCCGCCATTCGATAACCGATATAGCCGGCCATTTTGGTGGCAATTGGCCCTGGTAAGGTATTTCCTAACGCCAAGACGTCAGCAAATTCATCATCATCCATCCATTTAAATCTCTCCACCACTTCTTTATGGACGAGAGGGATTGAAGAAGGTCCCCCGCCAAATCCTAACATTCCTACACGAAAAAATGCGATAAATATATCTGAATGTAACATCTCATTCCACTTCTTTCTGATATCATGATCTGTAAATCCTATACAGCACTATTACGAAAAAAATCTGGGAAAACTACCATGAAGCGACTGATCCATCAGTTCTTGCTTCAGTTCCACCCATCAGTACCCCTGTTTGTTGGTTCGTTACAATGACTTGACCACGACCAAAGCCACCTGAATCCAAGCTCACTTCAATCCACTGAAACAGACATTTTCTTAGGGTCAGTAACATAGTGCTTGCCATTAGCAAAAGCCAGCTTAATGGCTTCAAATTGGTGATGGTAGGTATCAATGTCACAATACCTTGACCATTAGGTGGGATTTCCCAAACATCATAGCCACGGTAATTGACATTAATAGGAGTTACCCATTCTGCTTTATACACTGCCCTGGAGACTTCCAGATTTCACCGATTTTTGGTGCTCTGCCATTGGGGGCAAAGGTATCAAACCATGATTTAAATCTATCACCATTGAATAATTCTTGGTAGCGCTGAAAAGCCGAAGCCCAATACTTTCCAAGAGTAGGGGAAACAGGATAGCCATGTTCTGCATAATCTGTGGCTGATTGTAAAACCTCTTCTAATGTGAGCTTACCAATTTCAGCGTAAGACATCCGTCCATTTTCGATCAAAAGCTGTAAAATTTTCTTATCAATATCATCTATTTTCACAATTATCAGCCCTTTTAACTAAATTTCGAAACATGTAAGTAAGCATGAGTAAAATTGCCGAAACCATTACACTGATGAGTATACTAGTAATGGCATGATAATAAATATTGGCGATATAACCACAGACTAGACTAATGATCCAAATAATAGGAATGATTTGATTTTCTGTTCTTTTAGTATATATTACCCACAAAAAAGGAAAAAGGGAAGATGCGTAAATAATTCCGAAAAATAAATAAAGAGGAAGAATCGTTGGTTGAAAGTAATAAGTTAGGATAAAGAAAATTGGAATTATAGACCCCCATAGAAAAATGGGATGGTTACCAATAATGGCATTGGTCTTTTCTTTAGAAGTAAATAAATGAACAATCCCTTCCACCTGAATTAAAAATGTGGACAAAAAAATACCGATGGTAAAGAAAAAAACGAATGTAAAAAGGAACGATGATTCTTGGCTGGTCAAATATGACAGGTGATGATGATTACAACCAGTATTTCTTATTCCATACCGATGCTATGGGTGGCAGTTCGTCTTTTTTTAGTTCGCCCTGCATGGGCATAATCTAATGGGTGAAAGTCCCTAACATACTCTGATAGTGGAAAACGTACAGCCAAAGACGCGGTGCTGTGGGAGGTCGGCTGGTCAAATAATGGCCAGCCTCCTACCCGATTCTATCAAAACATTTAATGAAAAAACGGATTTGCATCTGTTTGTCCGATAACCAATTCCACTTTAATTTTTATCAATAATTATCATTTTTTATTTAAAAATTATTTGAGTTAGTATAAAATACAAATGGAAGAGTAAAAATAGAAATGAGGGATAAAATGAAAGAATATCAATTAGGCAAGCAAGTTAGCCAAAGAATTGTCGATGGAATATTGCAGGGATATAAAAATTACATTCAAGAACGAATTGAGAAAAGTCAACAAATGAAAATAAGTAGCGCTTATGCATGGGTAAAGGGAAATCATATAGATGATCAAACAGCGATTAAATGTGAGGAAATTGGTATTAAATTCAATAAGGCTAGAGCTGGATATACATGGGGATACCTACAATTTATTGATGAAAATGAGAGTTCTATGTACATCATTAGAAATAGTAGGTATTTTGATGAAGAAAATTTCTCAAAGGGAAGAAAAGTTACTGGTGAGAGAAATAGAGACCAGGAAAATGAGAACTATTTAAAAAAGTTATCAAAAATCAATCAAAATATACAATTTCCAACTGAACCAACTCTGTTTATGGATGAAACTGACGTTCATAAAAGCATGACTCTCTTCGATGATGCAGTTATGAAATCTCTTCTAGATTCGGATGTGGCTAAATTACAACAGGAATTTAATAAATTTTATATTATTACGTATGAAATTGACCAAGCTAATATGATTGCTAGTATTAAGGTTTGGCTCCCTAATCCTGAAAATGATAAGGCCTACTTGGTAGAAGACTTAACTGATTTAATTAACACTAGTTCTGTAGACCTTACAGATTTGGATACATCTGTACTTGAGAATGATCAATTAGAGTTTAACAATGAAGCTACAAACGCAATTGATTATGATATATTCCACGAGGATGATCTTTCTAAAGAAGATAAAAAATAACAAATGTTGTTGTCTCAATATTTAGGAGGTAGATTATATGTTTGTTGGTAATACCTTATCCAACATTCGAATTCTTCATGGTTATACAAGGAAACAGCTTGCTGAGTTACTTAATATTACTGAGCAGGCCGTTTGGCAATATGAAAACGGATATATGTCTCCTAAAATGGAAATTGTGAATGAATTAAAGAAAATTTTTAGTGTAAAAAGTAGATATTTTTATAACGAAGATTTATTGAGTAAGAATAATGATATAAAAATTAATCAAAACCATATTGCATACAGAGCCACTACAATTAACAGTGTTCAAAAAACACAATTTGAAGCTAAACATGTTGAATTTGTTGATGCATTTTTGAGATTAGTTGAAAAAAAGATACATTATCCCAAAAATGAAATAGTTCAACTTAGAGAAAAAGCAATAGAAATAATGAATGATGATGGTTTCGAAAGGAAAGAAAATATTAAACGTATAGCTAACTATGCTAGAGAGTTTCTAGATTTAAACAATAAGGGGAATGGTAGTTTACTATTTATGCTTGAAAAGAAAGGCGCTTTCGTATATGAAAAAGCAATAGGTGAAAAGATAGATGCATACAGTGTTTGGTCAGACAACGGAAAGCCATATATTATTCTTGGCAATATAAAAAAATCTGCTGTAAGACGTAATTTTGACCTTGCACATGAATTAGGACATTTATTGTTACATTATAAGGTTGAGTTTGGGGTACTAGATAAAATGTCATATCGTGAATATGAAAATGAAGCAAATTTGTTTGCTTCAATATTCTTATTACCTGAAGAGGAATTCATTAACGATTTTAATTGTTTAGCAAAGAAATCTAATCCCGATTCTTATTTAGATCTGAAAAAAAAGTGGCTTGTTTCTATACAAGCACTTGCTCATCGAGCATATTCTTTAGGATTAATAAATTATCAACAATATAGGTATTTCAACATAATGATTAATAAAAACGGATATAAAGTTAATGAACCGTTAGATAGTGAAATCAAGATTATTAAACCAGGAAAAATTAAAAGTATTTTGCAACTTTTATTTGAGAAGGACCATCTGTCGTTAAATACACTATTAGATACTCTTATGGTCGATACTAAATTTTTAACTAAGATACTTGGAATTGAGGAAACCTTTTTTGAGAATTATTCAGAACGGAAATTTAGACAATTTACACTTTCTGATTTAAAGGTGAAAAGCCATATGTAATAGAAGTATATATAAAAGTTAACGAAAGTAATTTTTTAAATTTAGATACTCGAAATGGATTAGAAAGGTTAGAAAAACACTTAGACCAACTTGAAAAAGAAGGACTAAATATATATTTGGAGAATCAGGAACATAATGTACCTAAAAAAGTAAGAAGTTATATTCTGTCTTTATTACCTGAAAATATTTGGGTGATTCAAAGAACATTTCAAGTTGAATCAAAACATTTCGATAAAAATTTAAGATTAAAGGAAATGGAATTAAGTCTTCTAGGTACTCAAATTTGTGTACGTAACAATACAGTTATTGAACAAAATAGTATTCAAGCTCATGAAGTTAAATTAGAAATAAATAAACCGTACAGGAAAAAACCGAGGTACTTATGAAAGGAGGAATAATTAAATGAGTTCACAAATTAATAGGCAAAAGGCATTGAATTTAGCTCGCGAATATGGTCTAAGTGTGTCTTTTGATAATACTAATCCTGGTGTTGAGGTATATGTGAATAATATTATAGAACATCACAAATTTAAAAGTTTTTTTCCTGAATTTAATAATTCTATTAACGGAATTAATTTTATAACAAAAGATACCAGTGAACTTAAAAGTATTGCAAAAGAAATGAATATTGTATTTAAAAAAGCGACTACAACAATAATCATCAATAGTAATCAGATAGATTTATATAAAAATGAAAAATGGTCTGGAGCCGCATAACACGTAAAAATTTTTACGTAAGACCATTAACTGATATCAGCTAATGGTCTTTTTAATGGGGTGCGCAGGGCGCAAAGTAGTAGGTGTAAGACCGATACGGGAGCTTGTAGTGCCTTAAGATACACGAACTACGTTTGAGCCTGATCCTTGTGGGTGAGCTTGCGTACCAAAACAAAGCCTAATAAGGATCAGAAACAAGGAGAGTAAATGTAGCTGATAATGGATACAGAAGCATATCAAATGTTGTTTTCTCATGTTATAGATAATGTGATAAAATAAAAAAATGGAATGATAGTAAGGTGTTTGCCAATCAATGAATTGGCAAAACGACTGGTTTATATCGATGTGGTAGTTTGTATTGAAAATAAAATGAAGAAAAGGATGAACAAATTGATTACGATCAATGAAATTGCTAAATTAGCCAATGTTTCCCGAACCACTGTTTCCCGAGTGTTAAATAATTCTGGTTATGTAAGCGATGAAGCCAGAACAAGAGTTTTAAAAGTGATTAAAGAAACCGGCTACATTCCCAGCCACCAAGCAAAATCATTGAGAACGAAGCAAACAAAAGTTATCGGCGTCATTTTACCAAAAATCAGTACAGATACTTCTAGCCGCATTGTATCAGGGATGGATGAAGTTTTTTCAGAAAAAGGCTATCAAATATTATTAGCGAATACAAATTTAAAAAACGAAAAAGAAATCGAATATTTAAATTTGTTAAAAAGTAGACGTGTCGATGGGATTATTTTGTTAGCCACAAATATTAATGAAAATTTGGTAAATGAAATCAAACATATCAATATTCCATTCGTTGCAGTTGGTCAAGAAATTCTACATTGCTCCTATATTGTTCATGATGATTATAACGCTGCTAAAACGATCACAAATATATTGATTGAAAAAGGGCGAAAAAATATTGCTTTTATCGGAGTTTATGAATTAGACTATTCAGTTGGAGTTTTAAGAAAACAAGGCTATTATGATGCATTAAAAGAAAACGGTTTGCCTATCCAGCCTTCTTATATATCCATTCGTGATTTTAAGCTAGAATCAGGGTATAAGGCGATGGAAGAAATAGCAAAAAACAATAATGTTTTTCCTGATGGGGTGTTTGCGGCAACCCATCGTTTAGCAATCGGTGCCATGCAATATTTAAAAGAAAAAAACATGAAAATCCCTGATGAAATTAGTGTGGCAGGCATCGGTGATTCGGATCTATCGAAAATCTACTCCCCTGCATTGACAACGATCGATTTAGAATATGAAGAGGCAGGGAGAAAGGCAGCAAAAATTCTTCTTTGGCAGATTGAAGGAAAAAAGGTTCATGAACAAAAAATCACGTTAGGGTATAGACTGATTGAAAGAGATAGTATATAATTAAAATGATGAAATCGATTTCATATAAATTAGAAATTGATTTCATCTAAAAAATGCTCAATATGGAATCGATTCCTCATTTTTACCAAAACGTCTAAATCAAAATATTTGTTAATGATGTGGGAGTGTGAAAAATGATGTCGGATAATAAACAAATTGCTAAAGAAATTTTTGCGGCAGTTGGCGGAAACGAAAATGTAATTTCTGCTGCCCATTGCGCCACACGTTTAAGACTTTTGATTAAAGACAAAGAGAAAATTGATCAAGAGAAAGTAGAAAATATTTCCAAAGTGAAGGGAGCATTTTTTAATTCTGGTCAATACCAAATTATTTTAGGAACTGGGACAGTCAATCGAATATATGATGAAGTGATCAAATTAGGTGTAAGCGGCAAAACGAAATCTGAACAAAGCAGCGAGGCTGCAAAAAGCGGGAACGCGTTTCAGCGGGCAATTAGGACATTTGGGGATGTTTTTGTGCCAATTATTCCAGCACTGGTTGCTACTGGATTGTTTATGGGGCTGCGTGGTTTAGTCATGCAAAAACAAATATTAGCTTTATTCGGGTTATCCCCGGCTGATATTCCGGAAAATTTCGTTTTATTTACCCAAGTTCTAACTGATACAGCATTTATATTTTTGCCGGCATTAGTTGCTTGGTCAACATTTCGCGTATTTGGCGGCACACCTTTGATCGGTCTCGTTTTAGGCCTTATGTTGGTTAGTCCTTCCCTTCCTAACGCATGGGGAGTTGCAGGAGGCGATATCGAACCAATTAAATATTTTGGTTTTATTCCGGTAGTAGGTTATCAAGGATCGGTTCTGCCTGCTTTTATTGCCGGCATTATCGGAGCAAAATTAGAACAAAACATACGTAAACGCGTTCCAGAAGTGTTAGACTTAATTTTGACTCCATTTTTAACGCTATTAATCATGATCACTTTGGCGCTGTTTGTTATTGGGCCTATTTTTCATATTGCGGAAGAATATATTTTGGCTGCAACGGTATTCCTTTTATCCCTTCCATTTGGCCTTAGTGGATTAATTATCGGCGCATTGAATCAGATTATCGTTGTGACGGGTGTACATCATATATTTAACATGCTGGAAATTCAATTATTGGAACAATTTAAAAGTAATCCTTATAATGCCATCATTACTAGTTCAGTTGCGGCACAGGGTGGTGCAGCTTTGGCAATAGGACTGAAAACGAAATCGTCTAAATTGAAGGCCTTATCATTGTCTTCGTCATTATCCGCTTTTTTGGGAATAACAGAACCAGCGATTTTTGGTGTAAATCTTCGTTATATCAAACCTTTTGCAATGGGGTTAATCGGCGGTGGAGTCGGAGGGTTTTTAGCATCAATGCTTGGTCTAAAAGCTACTGGGATGGCTATAACCGTTATTCCAGGAACATTGCTTTATTTAAACGGGCAAATTCTCCCATATATTTTAGTTAATTTAACCGCAATAGGAACAGCCTTTATACTAACTTGGTTATTTGGATTTTCTGACAAAATGCTGGCGGAAAACAAGAAATAAATTTGTATGAGTTTTGAACGATCGGAACAGGAGTATGTCAATGACAAAGGAATTGCAATTGCTAGAAAAAATAAATAAATTAAAAAGCAAAAATAAAGTATATACTCATGATCCTTATCGACTATGTTATCATTTATCGCCTCCATTTGGGCTGATGAATGACCCCAATGGCCTTATATACTTTCATGGACGATATCACGTTTTCTATCAATGGAATCCGTTCGAAACGAATCATGGAATAAAGTTCTGGGGGCATTTTTCCTCAACGGATTTATTGCATTGGGAAGAACAACCTCCTGCTTTAGTACCAAGTGAATGGTACGATAAAAATGGCTGTTACTCAGGTTCTGCTATCGAACATAATGATAAGATGTACCTTTTTTATACAGGAAATGTAAAAAATCAAAATGGTGAACGAGAATCATATCAATGTTTAGCTGTATCCGAAGATGGAATCCATTTTGAAAAAAAAGGACCGATCCTCAACGTCCCAAAAGGATATACCCCTCATTTCCGCGACCCAAAAGTTTGGAGACAGAACGGGTGTTGGTATATGGTTATTGGTGGCCAAAGCAATTCTTTAAATGGAAAAGCGGTTTTATTTTCCTCAACGGATTTATACCATTGGGAAATGTTGGGTCCTATTGCAGGAAGCAATTGGAATGGTTTAGGTGAATTTGGTTATATGTGGGAATGTCCAGATTTATTCCAATCTCAAGGGAAAGATATCCTTGTGTTTAGCCCTCAAGGGTTAGAACCTCAAGGATTGAATTACAAAAACCTATATCAATCGGGTTATTTTGTCGGCCATTGGCTTCCTGATACAAACCATTATGAACATGGAGAATTTACGGAATTGGATCGCGGCTTTGATTTTTATGCACCGCAAACTTTCGTAGATCACCATAATAGAAGAATAATGATCGCTTGGATGGGGATGGGGGATGATAATGAACGATATCATCCAACTATTGAAAAAGGCTGGATTCACGCGTTAACTATTCCTAGAGAAATTAAAGTCATTGGCGATCATTTATATCAAATGCCAATTAAAGAGCTGGAAAAATTAAGAAGTGGCAAACCGATCATTATAAATCTTGTTTTAAACAATGAAAACGATGAATACTTTATGATGATACAGCCACAATCAGAAATAACGATAAATGTGCATTCATTAACAAATGGACGGTTAGAAATTATGATTCGCAACAATATTAAATTATGCTACGACAAAAATAAAAATTTATTCATCATGGAGAGAAAAAAATTTGACGGCAGCGGGTTGGAAAGCAGGCAATGCATGGTAAATCAGCTGCGTAAATTACACATGTATCTCGATTCGTCATCTATTGAAATTTTCATAAATGACGGGGAAGAAGTTTTTACAGCGCGGTTTTTTGCCGATTCGGAAGATAAGACGTTTCGCATTTCATCGAAAGCGGAAGCTTTTATGCATTTGCAATTCCATTCATTGCTAGCTGCTTGTCAAGACCAGAAGACTTTTGATCCACTTTGTTAATTTACGATTAGACTTCTGAATGACATCTTCAAGTAATTTTAAAGAATATATCATGAAAAGACAGTCGTGGTATGGCTAACTAACCTAGCCAGGTAATGAATCCCTTTTTAAATCCAGCTTTTCTCAAGTAGTGTGTAATACATTTAATTTGAATTTACAATAAGACCATTGACTGAAAAAATCAGTTGGTGGTTTTTTTATGTAAAATCAATATGTAAGCGCTTTAAAATTTTAGAAAAACAATGAAAACATAATCAAAACAACTTAAAACTAGCTTAAATGTAGCAAAAACATCGGAAATTTAAAATTGTATATAATATTATGAATGTTTATAATTGATTTAAATATGTTAGAAATAAACATAATTAAACACAACTTTATATTAAATGAATGCAAAATATGTTAAAAACAAACATAATCTGTAAAACAATTTTTTAGAAAGAAAGGAGTGAAAAGTATATAACAATAAAAATATCAAGCTAAGATTAGAACAAATCAAAAATCAGAAGGGGGTAAAAGTAAATGAAAAAAATTCTTGTTCTGTTGATTTCAATCATGTTAGTTCTAACAGCTTGTGGTACAAACTCACAAACATCAAATGTACCGGCAGAAAAAATTGAAGGGGTACCTGATGGAGTTCAAGGGGGCAAAAAGGTTGCTGTTATTCGTAACCTTCCATCTGACGACCACACGAAACAATTTTTAGATGGGGCTAGAAGTGAAGGAGAATCGTTTGGTTTTAAGGTTGATACTTTTATTGCGGACAATGATGATGCAAAGTTTCAAGAATTAGTAGCCCAAGCTATTCAAAAGGGTTATGATGGGCTTGTCATTTCCCATGGAAAAAAAGATTATTCTTACGATATGTTAAAACCAGCGATTGACAAAGGAATTAAAGTTGTAACATTTGATACTGTCATTGATAAAAATGGACAGGGTATTCCAGAGATCACCACGACTTTCCAAGACGATTTTAAACTTGCTGAGCTTTCCCTAAATGAAATTGCAGCACTCTCAAAAGATGGTCAACCAGTTAAAGTGATAAAACTTTGGTTTGGCCCAGGAGTTCCCCCACTTGATAGACGGGAAACCATTTACCAAAAATTTGAGCAGGAAAATAAAATTAAGACACTTGAGATTATTGGACCTACCAATTTTCAGGATGTTCAAGGAGATATTGCTGCTAAGGTGAGTGCAGTACTCGCTAAATATCCTCCAGGTACAGTTGATGTGATTTGGGGTTCTTGGGACGAAATGGCTAAAGGTGGATTCAAAGCCATGAAGGACAATAATCGAATGGATATAAAACTAATCTCTATTGATATTTCTAATCAGGATATTAACCTAATGAGAGAAGAAGGAAGTACATGGATTGCTACTGCAGCTGTTGATCCACGCCTTATTGGTATTGTTGATATGAGACTTTTAGCTAAGAAGTTTGCTGGTGAAGAGACTCCAGATACTTATGACCTTGAAGCAAAACTGATTAAGAAGGATCAATTAAAGTCAGATACCAATATGACAAATCTCAATCTAGTGGTTGATGGTTGGGGAAAATCTGATGCCTTTAATGAACCATGGATGGATACTCTTCGCGCTAATTTTGCAAAAAAATAGATAAATAACGAGAGAGGAGGGAGTAATAATCCAATTTCCTCTCTTTTCTTAGCATTTTTAGTTTTACTTTATCTAGACGGGGTGGAAAACATGGAACAACCGAAACGATTCAAAATAGTAATGAAAGATATTTCTATCGAATTCCCTGGTGTAAAGGCTCTTTCAAACGTTCATTTTGATGTGGAAACTGGACGGATACATGCATTAGTAGGTGCGAACGGAGCTGGTAAATCAACTCTAATGAAAGTGCTTTCAGGAGCTTACGATCATTACACAGGAAGTATCTATATTGACGACAATGAGGTCAACATACGTTCTCCACGCGATGCAAAGGAATTAGGGATCGATATTGTTTATCAAGAAGTGGACACAGCGCTGATTCCATATCTTAATGTAGCAGAAAACATTATGCTTGATATCCTTGTTAATCAGATGAAAGGAAAGCAGTTTGTTAATTGGAAAGAAATACACAAAAAAGCTCGTAAAGTATTGGAACGTCTACATATTCAGATTGATACACACACATTGGTTCAAGATTTAAATCTTGCCCAAAAACAAATAGTATTAATTGCCCGTGCGATTGCTGAGGAACGTAGATTTCTCATTCTCGATGAACCAACGGCACCGTTAAGTTCTCGGGAGACTGAAGAACTTTTCCGCATTATTCGAGACCTTGCATACAATCACAACGTTGGTGTCATCTTTATTTCTCATCGGCTGCCTGAGCTATTTGAAATATGTGAAGAAATCACTGTAATGAGAGATGGACAGCTCGTTACTCGGCGAAAAATGGAGGGTTTAACGGCTAAACAGGTTGTCGAATTAATGCTAGGCAGAAAATTTGATGAGAATTACCAAAAACATAAAGTGAATATAGGTGAGAAGTTTTTTGAAGTGAAGAATCTTAGCGAAAAAGATAATGCAGTTAAGAATATAAACATGTACGTCCGATCAGGGGAAATTGTGGGTATTGCTGGATTGGTAGGGGCAGGTAAGACTGAATTTTGCAAAACGATCTTTGGAGCATTACCTATTCATGAAGGAGAAATATGGTTAAGGGGTAAGAAATTAAATATTCATACTCCCTATTCAGCAGTAAAGCAAGGTTTAGCCTTAGTGCCAGAAGAAAGGCGTAAAGAAGGAGTATTGGTTGAGGAACCAGTATACAGTAACCTTACGGCAGCAAGCCTTTCAGATTTTAGTAGTCCCCTTGGGTTCCTAAAACCAAGAGTCGAACACGAAGCTGCAAAAAAAATGATTCTTGATCTAGGGATAAAAACGCCACACGAAAATCAGAAAGTGGCCTATCTTTCAGGGGGAAACCAACAAAAAGTTGCCGTCGGTAAATGGCTAATGGCTAATGCCGATGTATACATATTTGATGAACCGACAAAAGGTGTTGATGTTGGTGCCAAGCATGATATCTTTGAACTGATTGGTCGTATGGTAAGTGCCAATAAAGGGGTTATTTATGCTTCCAGCGAGTTATCAGAAATACTAGCGATCACGGATAGAATTTATGTTATGTATGATGGAATGATTGTGAAGGAGCTTCTTACTTCTGAAACAAACGAAGAGGAAATACTCTTTTACTCAACAGGGGGTAATTGATCATGCAAGTAAAAATAGAAAAAACAAAAGAACGTGAGATGAAGGGACTTACTAACTTTTTAAATTTTATTAATAAATGGGGTACGGTAATAGCAGTCTTTATTCTTATACTATTCTTCACAATAACCATGCCTCAATTTATAGCAACTTCAAACCTTTTAACAATCCTTCGGAGTATTTCTATTGTAACGGTAATTGCAATTGGTTTAACGATTGCTTTGACAGTAAATGGATTGGATTTGTCGATTGGTTCTGCTGCGACCTTTTCTAATTCATTGATTGTATCTTTCTTTGTATGGCATAGCATGTCCACGTTTACCTCTATGTTCATCGCAATATTGATAACTCTAACAGTAGCTGCACTTAATGCAATTTTAATTGTAAAAGTAAAAATACCAGATATGCTAGCAACTTTATCTACCATGTTTATTTTTGAAGGGGTTGCTATGACCTATACTGGTGGGGGTTCGATTAGTGAGGGCATGCCAAGACTAGATGGAACTCCAACAGTTGGTACTCTACCATTAATTTTTGAGAAGATCGGGCAAGCACCATATATCATCATCATCATGCTAGTTGTTGTAGTTATTGTGCATATCTTCCTAAACCATACCAAGCATGGACGCTACCTTTATGTAGTAGGAGGGAATATGGAGGCCGCTCGTTTATCTGGGATTCCAGTAGATCGTTATCGAACCATCGCCTACTTGTTATCTACCTTCTTTGCTGCGCTTGGTGGGATTATGATCGCATCCAGAATTGGTTCTGCACAGATCAATGCTGGTTCTGGTTATCTAATGCCAGCTGTTGCTGCAGCGTTTATTGGATCTTCCTTTGGTGGTTCAGGTAAGCCGAACGCTATTGGAACTTTTGTTGGGGCAGTATTAGTTGGTGTTCTAGAGAATGGTCTTGTAATGATGTCAGTTCCGTATTACTCATTAAACATCGTAAAAGGTATAGTACTTGCCCTTGCCCTTGCATCAACCTATTTCCGCAAAAGAAACTAAAAATTCTGATGGAGAGGAGAAATGTTTTATGTCTAAGTTCAACACTTACTTCTTAATGAAGCCAACAGATGTTATTGAATATGTGAAGGAGAAACTAGATTTATTTGAACCAGAAGCTGATTTAGACTGTAAGGAAATCGGTGATGGGAATTTGAACTACGTCTTCCGTGTATGGGATAAGAATACAAATCAATCAGTTATCGTAAAACAGGCTGGAGAGACTGCTCGTATTTCCGATGATTTTAAACTTTCCACAGACCGTAATAAAATTGAATCAGATGTGCTTCAATTAGAAGGGAAATTAGCCCCTGGACTTGTCCCTGTGGTTTACAAATACGATGAGATCATGAATTGCAGTGCTATGGAAGATCTATCAGATCATGTGATCATGCGCCAAGCTCTTATTGAACATAAAAAATTTCCTCTTTTTGCAGATCATGTCACCACATTTATGGTCAATACACTACTATTAACCACTGACGTTGTTCTAGAGCATAAGGAAAAGAAAGCGTTGGTAAAAAACTATATAAATCCGGATCTTTGTGAAATTACAGAGGATCTGGTATATACAGAACCTTTTAATGATTATAAGGGACGTAATGATGTATTTCCACCTAATCTTGAATGGGTGAGAAGAGAACTCTATGAAGATCAGGAACTTCGTTTGGAAGTAGCCAAACTCAAATTTGAATTTATGACCAATGCCCAAGCACTTTTACATGGGGATCTACATACAGGATCTATTTTTATCAAACCTGACTCTACCAAGGTGATCGATCCTGAATTCGCTTTCTATGGTCCAATTGGCTACGATGTCGGTAACGTAATAGCTAATCTAATCTTCGCATGGGTGAATGCAGATGCCACCATAAATGATGTAGCTGAACGAGAAGATTATACAGTTTGGCTAGAAAAGACCATTGTTGATATTGTGAACATGTTTAATGAGAAATTCCTTAAAGCTTGGGAAGAAAACGTCTCAGAAGTTCTTGCCAAAGAAGAGGGTTTCGATAAATGGTACCTTGGAACTGTACTTCGTGATACTGCTGCTGTAACAGGTCTTGAGTTATCTCGTCGAATTGTAGGTCTTGCCCATGTTAAAGATATTACTTCAATTTCAGATAAAAATGCTAGGTTAAGAGCAGAGCGAATATGTCTCACTGCTGCTAAGGATTATATTAAAAAACGAGAGAGCTTTAAAACAGGTGAAGACTTTTTAGCAACTTTAAGAGAAGCTGTAAACAGGTTCCCTCGTTAAAAGAAATGATCTTGTTTATATATCAATAATAACTGTCCAATTCAAGTGTAAGGATGAAGGTGAAGTCATGAAACAAATCAAAATCCTAGCCGTAAATGATCCCGCAGTTTATGCCTATGTACGTGAAACAGAAAATGCAATCACGAAAACATGGGAAGAGGCAAACCAAGTAAAAGTAATCATTGATATTATTGATTGGGATCAATATAAAAATACTTTGGATGTTGCATTGAAAAATAGAGAAGGAAATTATGATATTATGATGAATCCAGGGAATTTTTGGCTTCCTGAATTGGTAGAGAAGCAGCTTATTATTCCCTTGGATGAATATTTGGATGATTATGATCTAAACGGAATTATAGAAAGTGTTCAAGACGAAATGAAATATAACGACCATATCTATATGATCCCTTCTTTTTCAGATGGACACCTATTATTCTATCGAAAAGATCGATTTGAAGAGAAAGGGATCAAGATAAACAAAAAAACGGTGTCCATTCCTGAAATAAAAGATTTAGTAGAAAAGTATTCAAATAATAAACCGGTAATTGCCTTAAAATCGGATGTAACTGAAATATTACTAGATTTCTTACCCTTTTTATGGGAAAGAGGAGTGGAATTGTTAGATCAACCACCATTTTTCTCTGATGAAAAGAAAACAATCTTAGCGTTGGAAGACTATTTATCTTTTAAACCGTATTGTCCACAACAAGTTGAAAACTACGGAAACCTGCAAGTGAAGGAAGCTATTCAGAGAGGTGAAGTTGTCATAGGAGTTTCTTGGGGAGGGCAAGCGGCAGCTATCTTAAATCCTAATGAAAATCCATATTTTGACCAAATCGGATTTATGACTTATCAATATCCTTTTAATACCACATGGGGATTTGTAGTTGCAGCAAATAGTGCGAATAAAGATATAGCTATTTCATATCTCAAATATATATCAAACCAAGAAAATGATAAATTAGTAGGTAGAGTGAGTGGAGGACCTGTAAGAAAAACAACTTACCAAGATAAGAATGAAATACAATTTTGCCATTGGTATGAGGTTCAATATCACATGCTAATCAATGCGAAACATGTTCCGAAATCAGTTCATTTTGCGAAGGCTTCATCAAGTCTATATACTTTATTACATCGTTTATTTAAACAGGAAATCACTCCTAACGAAATGATGGAACTGTTAAAAGCTTAATAATAGGAGGAGAAACCATGGAGCAAATTAAATCGATTCAATGGGAAAATGAGAAATTAATTTTATTAGATCAAACCCTTTTACCTAATGAAATCGCTTATGAAGAATTTGAAACAGCAGAAAGTGTATGGGATGCAATTAAAGTGATGAAAGTAAGAGGAGCACCGGCGATTGGTGTTGCAGCAGCCTATGGTTTATATTTAGGAATTAAAAACGCTCCAGAAGACAGTTTTGAGGACTTTTATAAAGTTCTAAAAGAAAAGGCAGATTATCTAGCCACATCAAGGCCGACAGCAGTAAACTTATTCTGGGCACTAGAACGAATGGAAAATAAAGCTCTTGAAAATAAAGAGTTGCAAGTGGCACAAATCAAAGAATTGTTGCATCAAGAAGCAGTTGAAATTCATAAGGAAGATGAGGAAATCAATAGAAAAATAGGAGAGAATTTGTTAACATTATTAAAGGATGAAATGGGAATTTTAACCCACTGTAATGCAGGAGCCTTAGCTACAACCAAATACGGGACAGCAACAGCACCTATGTACTTAGCTAAGGAAAAAGGTTGGAACTTAAAAGTCTTTTCCGATGAAACAAGGCCAAGGCTACAAGGGTCTACTTTGACAGCTTTTGAATTGCAACAAGCAGGAATTGATGTCACTGTCATTACTGATAATATGGCTGCCATGGTGATGTCTCAAGGGAAGATTGATGCAGTTATCGTAGGCTGTGATCGAATTGCTGCTAACGGGGATACAGCCAATAAAATTGGAACATTAGGAGTGTCTATTTTAGCCAAACATTATAACATCCCATTTTATGTTGCAGCACCAACTCCTACGATCGATATGAAAACCGAAACAGGAAAAGATATTCCAATTGAAGAAAGGGATTCATTGGAAATTACCAACAGATTCGGTGTACCTACAGCACCAAAAGATGTAAAAACATACAATCCAGCATTTGATGTAACTCCACATGAAAACATCACTGCAATTGTCACAGAAAAAGGAATTGTCTACCCACCTTACGCAGATAATTTGAAAAAACTATTCGACCAAAAATAACACAAAAACATTTCAATAAGAAGGATAAGGATCATTAAAATGACTGAATTACCTGATATCAGAAGAAAAAAAATCATAGAATTCCTATGGGAACATGACTACGCTGATGTAACTTCCTTAAGTAGTTTATTTAATGTCTCTGAAATGACCATCAGAAGAGATCTAGAAAAACTAGAGAGAGATGGAGACATTGTTCGTGTATACGGTGGAGCAAAAATTAAAATAAACAGCCCTTATGAAGCAACCGTCGAAGAAAGATTAAATACTAATAAGAAAGAAAAAATGGCAATCGCTAGAAAAGCAGCAGAACTGATTGAAGATGGTGATGTGATTGCATTTGATGCAAGTACAACTGCCCTCGAGGTAAGTAAATTAATCAAAGATCGGCAAAGACTCACAGTGATCACCAATAACATCAGTATAGCTATTGAACTATCTACCGCTACTCATATCACAACGATGTTACTTGGAGGTTCGCTAAGAGGGACATCTCTATCATTAGTAGGCGCCACGATAAGAAAGTGTTTAGAAGGAATCTATATCGATAAAGCCTTTATTTCAAGTAGAGCATTGAATTTTCAAGAAGGATTAACCGATATCACCATTGAAGAGGGAGAAGCTAAACAAGCCTTAATTGAAAAGGCTAATAAAGTGATTGTCATTGCAGACCATACAAAACTAGATAAATTATCCTTTTTCCAAGTTTGTGGGAAAGAAAGATTTAATACCATTATTACTGATAGATTTGAACCATTAACAAAAGAACAAGATCTAACGATAGAAGCGTTTCGCGAATACGGAATAGAAGTAATTGTAGCTGACAATTAAGGGGGATTAGATATCTTGTTATTAAAACAAGAAAGAGAACTCATTGTAGAATATGGGAAAAAGTTGATAACGAGTGGTCTCACAAAAGGCACGGGTGGAAATATAAGTATCTATAACCGAGATTTTAATTTAATGGCCATTAGTCCAAGTGGATTAGATTATTTTGAAATTTTGCCAGAGGATATTGTTGTTTTAAATTTAAATGGAGAAGTAGTGGATGGAATAAGAAAACCATCGAGTGAACTGGAAATGCATAGTATTTTTTATAGAAAAAGAGAAGATATCAATGCAATTGTTCACACCCACTCTCCATTTGCAACAACTATCTCAGCTTTAAATTGGAATTTACCTGCTGTTTCCTATTTAGTAGCCTATGCAGGTCCGAATGTAAGATGTGCCAAATATGCTACTTTTGGTACAAAAGAATTGGCCGAAAATGCATTTGAAGCAATGAAAGATCGAAAAGCGGTCTTACTTGCTAATCATGGTTTACTTGCAGGAGCGCATGATTTAATCAATGCTTTTAATATCGCTGAAGAAATTGAATTCAGTGCAGAAATCTATTATCGCGCCAAAAGTATTGGTAATCCAGTCATCTTATCTGATGAAGAAATGGAAGTCATGTTAGAAAAGTTCAAAACCTACGGACAAAGATAAAATCTAAATAATGAGAAAAGAGCACCTATCTTTCATAATAAAAGAAGGTGCTCTTTTAGTGCGCCACGCATGGCGATTAACTAGACGGTGAAAGTCCGTTATGGGGGTATGTAGCAACCAACCATTAGCCTAAGGCAAGGGTGTCCATCGTGAGGTGGAATCTGAAGGAAGCCGGCGGCAAAG
>NZ_BDGM02000017.1:0-67232 GCF_001748485.2 Tepidibacillus sp. HK-1
TAAGACCCCTTAAAGATGATAAGGTTGATAGGTCCGGTGTGGAAGTACCGTAAGGTATGGAGCTGACGGATACTAATCGGTCGAGGGCTTAACCTAATTGCTTTTCTTGCTGCTAGTTTTGAAGGTACAAAGATTCCTTCAAAATCTTAATATAAAGTAGGCATGTTTAAAGAAGTTCGACTAAAATCCGTCACGTCCATGTGACAACGTCGAACGACTTGCATCCTGCAAGCCTGGTGATGACGGCGGAGGGGATACACTCGTTCCCATCCCGAACACGACCGTTAAGCCCTCCAGCGCCGATGGTACTTGGACCGAAGGGTCCTGGGAGAGTAGGACGTTGCCAGGCATAATGTTCCTCGTTAGCTCAGTTGGTAGAGCACTCGGCTGTTAACCGAGTTGTCGCAGGTTCGAGTCCTGCACGAGGAGCCATGCTCCCATAGCTCAGTAGGTAGAGTGCTTCCATGGTAAGGAAGAGGTCACCAGTTCGATCCTGGTTGGGAGCTCCATTTTGATTAAAAGTGGCCCGTTGGTCAAGTGGTTAAGACACCGCCCTTTCACGGCGGTAACAGGGGTTCGAATCCCCTACGGGTCACCACAAAAAGAAGACAGAGGTAAGAGATCAGAGGTCAGAGAGAAAGAAAGGACTTCGAAGAAAAACATTAAATCTGACATCCGACTTCCGGCATCTGAAATCTGTATTTGGACGATTAGCTCAGCTGGGAGAGCACCTGCCTTACAAGCAGGGGGTCGGCGGTTCGATCCCGTCATCGTCCACCATTTAAAGTCAGAGTACCATTTTGAATTATCATCTGTATTCGATGAAAATCGTTGTACTCAAAGAGTGCACCATAGAATTTTGCCGGTGTAGCTCAATTGGTAGAGCAACTGACTTGTAATCAGTAGGTTGGGGGTTCAAGTCCTCTCGCCGGCACCATATAATATTTGAGAACAATCTCGAATTAACTTTGTTACTCGAAGGGTGCACCATTTGAATTTCCCCATTTAGCTTGGAGGGGTACCAAAGTGGCCAAATGGGGCGGACTGTAAATCCGTTGCGGAAGCTTCGTAGGTTCGAATCCTACCCCCTCCACCATTATAAAATATTGGGCTGTAGCCAAGCGGTAAGGCAACGGACTTTGACTCCGTCATTCGCAGGTTCGAACCCTGCCAGCCCAGCCATTTTATTTCTTTCTATGAGCCATTAGCTCAGCAGGTAGAGCACCTGACTTTTAATCAGGGTGTCACAGGTTCGAATCCTGTATGGCTCACCATTCAAATATGCGGGTGTGGCGGAATTGGCAGACGCACTAGACTTAGGATCTAGCGCCTATGGCGTGGGGGTTCGACTCCCTTCACCCGCACCATTATAATTTCGAGCAATACAGTGATATACATTTTTCTCGAGAAAAAACGTTGCACTCGAAGAGTGCACCATTTAATAAAGTTATTATGCGGACGTGGCTCAGTGGTAGAGCATCGCCTTGCCAAGGCGAGGGTCGCGAGTTCGAATCTCGTCGTCCGCTCCATATATTTAAGCACTGCTACGTCGAATATACTGCAGAATAAACAAAGAGTAATTCAAAATTTTTTATGTGCCCTTAGCTCAGCTGGATAGAGTGTCTGACTACGAATCAGAAGGTCGGGAGTTCGAATCTCTCAGGGCACGCCATTTACGGGGTGTGGCTCAGCTTGGTAGAGCACCTGGTTTGGGACCAGGGGGTCGCAGGTTCAAATCCTGTCACCCCGACCATATAAATTATAAAATATGCGGATGTAGTTCAATGGTAGAACTCCAGCCTTCCAAGCTGGTAGCGTGGGTTCGATTCCCATCATCCGCTCCATATTAATTCTGAGTACAACGTCGAGTTAACTTCTTTGCACGAAGAAAATCATTGTGCCCGTAGGGTACTCCATACATAGTTATATTCAAAGCGTTAGCTCCTTTTTTTAAAAAAGATAAGAAGTATAACTTTCTTCCACTTGTCATTTAAAGGTTTGTATATTCCATAAACTGCGACTTTCAGAAGTGCCCTTCTCTCTGTAATCTTTATTCATAGAAAGGCATGGATGACGGAGCGCGATGGAATATACAAACCTTTTCTTATAAGGATGGCGCTTTTTTTCATTTCACATAATGATTGTGTAAAGTTGGAATGCTATTGAATATAAATGAACTCATGGAGCGTGAATGTAATTGGAAACAATTCCATTGGGGTCTATAGCCTTATTAACGCTTTTATTGTTGTTATCAGCTTTTTTCTCTGGCTCTGAAACGGCATATTCAAGCTTAAATAAAATAAGAGTAAAAAATTATGCAGAAGAAAACCGTAAAGGTGCTAAAAACGCTTTATATATCTCAGATCATTTTGATAAAACCTTATCAACGATTTTAGTAGGAAATAATATCGTAAATATCGCTGCAGCAACGATTACAACAAAAATAACAACAGATTTATTTAAAGGGAATACAGCTTTAGTGATAAGTACTATTGTAATAACCGTTTTAATTTTAATATTTGGAGAAATTTTACCCAAATCGTTTGCAAAAGAATATGCGGAATCTTTTGCTTTAGCTGTTTCAGGGTTATTAAAGTTTCTTATTCTTTTATTCACTCCTGTCACTTGGTTATTCCTTCAATTAAAAAAAGGAATTTCACGAATGATGGGAGAAAAAGAAACCATTCCATCTGTAACAGAAGACGAAATAAAAACGATGATCGATATTGGAGAAGAAGAAGGAACCATTGACAAAAGTGAAAAAGAACTGGTTCATAGTGCTTTGGATTTTAATGATATTTTAGTAAGAGAAATCTTAAAGCCCCGAATAGATATTGTGGCTGTAGAAGTGAACAGCCCGATAGAAGTGATTAAACAAACATTTATGACAGAAAGATATTCAAGAATCCCTGTATATGATGGGAATATTGATCATGTTATTGGAATTTTGTCGGAACGGGACTTTTATTCTGCCTTATTGCAAGAAAAAAAGGTGAACATTCGAAGTTTATTAAGAAAACCCACTTTTGTTGTAGGAACGATGAAAATCTCTTCTCTACTCTCTGAACTTCAACGTAGTAAAACACATATGGCAATTGTTGTCGATGAATATGGGGGAACAGATGGACTCATTACAATGGAAGATATCCTAGAAGAAATTGTGGGTGAGATTTGGGATGAGCATGATGAAAAAGAAAGCATTATGGATAGATTAGATAACCATACCTATATCTTCTCAGCAGATTTTCCTATTGATGATTTTAGTCAAATCGTTAATATTCGTAAACCGGACACTATTGCACACTCTATTGGTGGCTGGATGGTAGAACAGTTACAACATATGCCAAAAGTAGGGGAAAAAATTGTTTATGAACATGTAGAGATCGTTATTGAAGAGATGGAACGTTTACGAATAAAAAAAGTAAAAGTTGATGTGAAAGAACATGTTAAAAACCATTAGAAGATGATATTCTAGTGGTTCTTTTTATTATCCAAACAAAAACTTTTTTTCTTAGCATTTTTCAGAATTGAATGTAAAATAGAAATATATAACTAATCTAAATGATGGAATATAAAAGGGGGTCGGTATCTCATGAATAAAGATATTACCATTATTGGAGTGCCTCTTGATTTAGGAGCTGGCCGAAGAGGGGTAGATATGGGACCCAGTGCTATAAGATATGCTAATGTCAAAGACCGTTTAGAAAAATCAGGTTACCATGTTCTAGATTTAGGTAATTTAAATGTTCCCACCCCTGAAACATACAAAATAGAAAACCAAAAATTAAAATATTTAAAAGAAGTAACTGCAATAAATAAAATCTTAGCTGAACAAGTATCCAAAATCATGCAAAAAGGTAGATTTCCTCTAGTCCTTGGTGGTGACCACAGTATTGCTATTGGAACGATAGCGGGGGTTTCAAAACATAAGAAAAATCTAGGTGTGATTTGGTTTGATGCTCATGGGGATATTAACACCCCAGAAACATCCCCATCTGGGAATATTCATGGGATGCCTTTGGCTGTTAGTCTAGGTGAAGGACATCCAGATTTAACACAGATATTAAATTTCTCCCCCAAGATTAAGTCAGAAAATATTGTTTTGATTGGTGCAAGAGATTTAGATAAAGGTGAACGGAACTTCATTAAAGAACGAGGGATTAGAGTATATACAATGCATGAAATCGATCGACTTGGAATGGCCCAAGTCGTAGAGGAAGCCATTTATTACGTGACTAAGAATACAGATGGAGTACATCTAAGTCTTGATTTAGATGGATTAGATCCTAATGATGCCCCTGGAGTGGGGACACCTGTCACAGGAGGTATTACCTATAGAGAAGGCCATTTAGCGATGGAAATGATTGCTGAAGCTAATATCTTAATCTCTGCAGAATTTGTTGAAGTGAATCCCATCCTAGATGAAAGGAATAAAACGGCTCATATCGCAGTAGGATTGATGGCATCCGCTTTAGGCGAGAAATTATTATAGTTTATAAGTTGACTTATAGTGAATTAGTGCTATCATAGGTTTAGATAAATAGGGAAAAATGGGGAGCTAGATGAGTCTGGCTGAGAGGGTATTCCGATCATAATACCGACCCACAACCTGATCTGGGTAATGCCAGCGGAGGGAGATATTTGTTATTCTTACGCATGTAAGCTGGCCTTTTGGGCTAGCTTCTTTGATTTTTAGCATAAGGTATTTGATAGGTCAAAATGTGGCAATTTAATAGAAAAGGGAGGGAAGAATATGCCAACCATCAATGTCAGTTTTCAAGTGATTCCAAAGGTTCCAGACCAAGATACATATCGTGTTGTTGATTTAGCCATCGATGTGGTGAAAAAGGCGGGAGTGAAATATGAAGTTGGACCAATGGAGACGACAATGGAAGGAGAGTTGGATCAACTTCTTGAGATCGTAAAAGAAGCTCAACAAGTCTGTGTCGAAGCAGGCGCTGAAAGGGTGATGACCATTATAAAGATCGATTATCATCCTCAAGGTGTGACAATGGAAGAAAAAGTAAGGAAATATCGGAGTTGATCAGATGGGTTTTATCAAAAAACATTATCCAGCCATTTTATTGATGTCCTTTTTAGTTGGTGTCTGGGAAGTGGCTGTAAAAGTTTCAAAGATTGAACCATGGATTTTGCCTCCCCCATCGCAAATAATCATGACCCTTTTTCGCGAAAGGGAAGTGATTATCGATCATACATGGGTTACTTTATATGAAGCATTAGTCGGTTTTCTATTTGCTATCGTCATCGCTTTCATATTAGCAATGATCATTGATCGGTTTCCTTTTTTCAGTAGGGGCTTTTATCCAATATTAGTGACTTCACAGACGATTCCGATTATCTCTATTGCTCCTTTACTATTTATCTGGTTTGGTTTTGGACTATTGCCTAAAATTGTAGTTGTTATTTTAGTAGGTTTTTTCCCTATTGTAATCAGTACCGTAGATGGCTTGAATAGTGCGGATCGAGACTTAATTTCCCTTTTACAAACCATGAAAGCGTCCAAATGGCAAATTTTTACCAAGGTGAAGTTCCCATCTGCATTGCCTTCTATTTTTTCAGGATTAAAAATTGCTGCTACTTACAGTGTAATGGGAGCGGTAATCGGTGAATGGTTAGGGGCTAGTAAAGGGCTTGGTCTTTATATGAGAACTACCTCCCATTCATTTTTAACGGATCAAGTTTTTGCAGCAATTATTGTCATTGTACTTACTAGTATTTTGTTATATGGTACGATATTGGCCTTGGAATATCTATTGATTCCTTGGAATCGTCAATATAAGCAAGAAGAATCCTTTTAATTCTATAAATGAGGTGAAAAGTAGTGAAAAAAGGAAAATTGTCTATCATTTTAATCTTTATATTTATCATTATGAGTTTAGTTATAGGGTGTACTAATGGGAATCAAGAACAATCTCAACCAAAAGAAGAACCGCAAAAACTGGAACCGATCAAAGTGATGTTAGACTGGGTTCCAAACACGAACCATACAGGATTATATGTTGCAAAAGAAAAGGGTTGGTACAAGGAACAGGGGCTAGATGTTGAAATCGTTCAACCCCCTGAAGGAGGTACTGCTCAATTGATCGGAGCTGGGCAAGCTCAGTTTGGTATAAGTTATCAAGAGGAAGTTACGTATGCTCGCTCAGAACCGAAGGAAAAACAACTTCCTGTCGTATCCATTGCAGCTATTATTCAGCATAATACTTCTGGATTTGCTTCACCAAAGGAAAAAAACATTACTACGCCTAAAGATTTTGAAGGGAAGAAATATGGTGGTTGGGGCTCCCCATCTGAAAAAGCGATTATTGAATCGATCATGGCGAAAGAAAACGCAGATGTAAATAAAGTCGAGTTTGTCAATGTGGGGGCCGCTGACTTTTTCACGGTCACAAAACGTGATGTAGACTTTGAATGGATTTATTATGGTTGGACAGGTGTAGAAGCAGAATTAAGAAATTTTCCAATCAACTATATTGAATTGCGGAAACTTGCACCAGAGCTAGACTTTTATACCCCTGTAATCATTACAAACGAAAAATATATCAAAGACCATCCAGATACGATTAAGAAGTTTATGGAAGCAACTACTAAGGGGTATGAATTTGCGATTCAAAACCCAGATGAAGCAGCAAATATCTTACTAAACCAAGTGTCTGGACTTAATGCCGATCTTGTAACGAAAAGTCAAGAATGGTTAAGTAAAAAATATCAGGAAGATGCTGAAAAATGGGGGATTCAAAAAGAATCCGTTTGGAATAATTATTCTAAATGGATGGTTGACCATCAATTAATTCCTGAGATGATTGAGGTTAATAAAGTATATACAAATGAATTTTTGCCAAAAAGATAGGAGTATTGCTGTTGAGTGAAATTCTTAAGTTGCTTATAGAACAGGTCTATAAAGAATATCCAATGAAAGATGGAGCATTTGAAACGCTTCGCGATGTTTCAATGGCGATTAGAAAGGGTGAATTTATTTCCATTATTGGACCAAGTGGTAGTGGAAAAAGTACCCTTTTTAAGCTGATTAGTGGGCTAGAAGTGCCGACTAGCGGCAAAATCTTATTAGATGGAGATCCAGTAGTAAGAGGAAATGTAGGCTACATGCCACAAAAAGATCACTTATTACCTTGGCGTACCGTATTAGATAATGTCATTTTGGGACTTGAAGTAAAAGGAATCCCAAAAAGAGAGGCACGTCAAAAAGCGATTCCATACCTTAAACTTTTTGGTTTGGAGTCCTTTGAAAATGAATTTCCTTCCTCTTTATCTGGGGGGATGAAACAAAGGGCAGCCCTCCTACGAACCATCCTTTTAGAAAAAGATGTATTATTATTAGATGAACCCTTTGGTGCATTAGATGAAATTACACGATTACAAATGCAGAATTGGCTGTTGTCGATCTGGGAAAAGTTAAATCACACGATTCTTTTTGTTACCCATAGTATTGATGAGGCGATTTTCCTTTCTGATCGAATCTATGTTTTCTCTCCAAGACCTGCAACAGTGAAGCATGTGGTAGAAATACCACTACCACGGCCAAGAAAACCAGTCATGATGACAGACGAAACCTTTATTCAATTAAAAAAGGAATTATTAAAACAATTAAGTGATATAAGTCAGGAATAGCCTGACTTTCTTTTTTTACAAAATTTTCATAATTTGCTAATGTTCTTATATTTTTTATGTGATACAATTGTGATAATGTAAGATTACGAATGTAAAAGAATCAAACGAAAATGTCAATGAATTTGAGCAAACGAGTAATACAACTTTCTAATTGTTTGGAGTTTGGCACCTCTTTTGGTGCCTTTTTAAATGAAACCTAATTTATTTTGAATCGTATGAAATTAAGCCCCCATGTGGAGGTATGTTATGAACTTTGTAGATAAAAGATTAGTCACTAAAGCAAAGGAAGGAGACACACAGGCCTTTGCAGAGCTTATCACTCAATATAAGGATAAGATTTTTAATTTAGCTTATCGAATGTTAGGCAATATTCAAGAAGCAGAGGATGTTAGTCAGGATACTTTCATTAGAGTCTATACCAATCTTGGTCGTTATGATGATCAACACAAATTTTCAACATGGATTTTCCGTATTGCCACCAACCTAGCAATCGATCGGATGCGAAAGAAGAAGGCAGATTTTTCTTTAGATGCCAACTGGGATCAGGAAGAAGGTACTGACTGGCATTCTAAATTAGCGGACCCAAAAAATGGGCCGGAAGAAGAGGTTGTCGCAAAGGAGATGGAAGATACCATTCAACAGGCGATTATGAGCTTGCCGCCAAAATACCGATCAATTATGGTTTTGCGTTATTTAGAAGATTTATCCATACAAGAAATTAGTCAAATTGTCCATTTATCAGAGTCTACGGTGAAAACGAGGTTGCACCGGGGTAGAGAAGCGTTACGTAAACAATTGATAGAAAAAGGAAGGAGTGGCCAAAATGAGATGTCGTGATGCCATCCCTTTGATGCACGCTTTTATTGATGATGATATCGATGAGTATTCGCATCAAGAATTATTCGAACACATTCAATCATGCTCAACTTGTGAACAACATTTTGCTGAACTAAAAGCAACAGACCAAGCACTAAGAAGGATAGCTAAATTAAAGACCTCACCCTCTTTTACAAGAGAAGTGTTAGCACATATCCCAGAAAAGAAAACAAACAAGATAAGTAAATCGCTTAGAAAATATCCTTTACTTGTTGCAGCGACCGTTTTCCTTCTATTATTTGCCACGAGTATGATCCCATATATGAACCAAAGTGATGAGTTATTGAAAATTGTTTCTGTTGATCAAACTGATTTGATTGTAGAAGGAAATCGAGTGATTGTTCCAGAGGGTAAAGAAGTTCAGGGCGACTTGGTTGTAGAAAATGGAACGTTAGAAATTAAAGGGGAAGTAAAAGGGAATGTAACGGTCGTAAACGGGAATTTACTTATGGCAAGTGCGAGCCAAGTAGATGGTCATACACAACAAATTGATCAGTTTTTCGAGTTGATTTGGTATCAGCTTAAAAAATGGATGAAGTAACAGGGTTTGTATATTCCATAAACTGCGACATAGCGTGACTAGCAGCTTTAGCTGTGTAGCACGACTTGTACACTTTGTGTGCCTTCAGAAGTTATTTATAGAAGGGCACGGATGACGGAGCGCGATGGAATATACAAACCTTTTCTTAATGGAAAGAAAGTAAAACTTCTTTGTATAAATAAAGCAGGAATGAACTTGTGAATTGCCGAAGAGAGGTTATACTAATAGTATTGAGTCATAATGGAGGAAAAACCATGGATATATTCGTTAATATGATTGATGATCTCGTTGATATATTATTGGTTGGTTTTGTCATATATCGACTACTTTTATTAGTAAGGGGAACTAGAGCGATCCAATTACTAAAAGGAATTATGATTATTGTATTCGCTTGGTTATTAAGCTCTTATTTTGAATTAAGAACCTTTCAATGGTTGATGAATCAAGCTTTCACATATGGAATTTTAGCAATTATTATCATTTTTCAACCAGAATTACGCCGAGCTTTAGAACAATTAGGTAGAGGAAGTTTTTTCTCGCGAACAGCTCATCCTGAGGAACAGGCCATTTCCCATACAATCGCTGAGATTGTAAAGGCAGCTAATTACTTATCAAAAAGAAGAATTGGTGCCCTTATCGTTCTTGAAAGAGATACTGGTTTGACAGATTATATTGAGACAGGTATTTCCCTAAATGCATCAATTAGTTCAGAGTTATTGATCAATATTTTTATTCCCAATACCCCTTTGCATGATGGTGCCGTTATTATCCGTAAAGAGCAAATCATGGCTGCGGGTTGCTATTTACCTTTATCAGAAAATCCATTTATTAGTAAAGAATTGGGAACTCGTCATCGGGCAGCGATTGGTATGGCTGAAATTTCTGATGCTGTATCTGTGGTTGTATCTGAGGAAACAGGGCAGATTTCAATTTCTATAAACGGTCAAATAGAAAGAGGATTAACAGAAGAAAAATTAATGAATCAGCTATTTACTGCACTACATCCTCCAGTCAAAAATTCAGGATCATTTTGGTCAAAAAGGGGGAATAAAGATGGACAACTGGCTAAAAAACAATAACGTCGTAAAAATTTTATCGATTATTCTAGCAGTGATGTTATGGAAAGTTGTAAGCTTGGATGCCCCTACAGCACCTAATGTAAGTATTCCTATCGATCAGATTCAAAATGCTTACTTTTATGAGGCAAAAGTAACTCCTAAATATAATGAGAATCTATTTGCTGTCAGGTTATTTTCTGAACAAGTTGATGTAACTTTAAGGGGAAATACTAATCTTATCAATCAAATTCGTTCCGGGCAAAACATTGACAAGGGGCAATTCTATATTGATTTAACAGAATATAAAGCTGGAACCTATGAAGTTCCTGTTAAATATACAGGTTTTTCCGAACAAATCGATGTCGAAATCAATCCTAGTACGATAAAAGTAACAATAGAAGACAAGAAGAGAAAAGAAATGGAGATTATTGTTGATAAGCTTGGCAAAGAAAAAGAAGGCTACCAAGCGGGAGAAGCGATTATAAAGCCAAGAAAAGTTCACATTTCTGGGACAAAGGAACAAATCGACCAAGTGGCTTTTGTAAAAGCATCGATAAGTATTGACCAAGCAACAAACATGATCACTCAAGAAGTTCCTCTTCGAGCTCTAGATAAAAACGGTAATCCTATCGAAGTTGAAATTAGTCCGCATACGGCTGAAGTACAGATTCCAGTGACAAGTCCATTTCATATTGTTCCATTAACCTATAAGATTGACCAATATCCTGGAGCAGGATATGCGATTAAATCTATCGTACAAAAGACAGAAGAGGTTACTTTATACGGTCCGAAAAATATTGTGAATACCTTTATGGTTTATCCTGGCCCTGCACTAAATTTGGCTAATATCGTAGGCAAAACGACGATTCAAGTAAAAGTTCCTTTAGTAGAAGGTCTAGCAAAAGTTGAACCTAGCATGATCGAATTTGAAGTACAAGTGGTTAAGGCTGAAACCAAAACCTTTAACCAAGTTCCAATCAAGATCAATGGAATAGGGGAAGGCCTAACTGCCACGATCAATTCCCCTGAATCGGGTATAAGCATAACACTAGAAGGTGCACCTGATGTATTAAAGGCAGTTCAGAAGGATGATCTTGAAGCATTTGTTGATCTTACAAATCTACCTCCTGGTGAACACGAGGTACCTGTTCAATTTAACGTTCCATTATTAACAGAACGAATCAATGCAGAACAAACAGTGATCGTTACCATTGAGAAGGAGTAAATTTATGGCAATTCGAATAAACAACATCAAGTTAAATATCGATCATAGTGAGGCAGACCTAATTGTAGCAATTGAGAAAAAGTTACGTCTACCTTTCAAAAAAGTAAAAGATTTTGAAATTCTAAAACGGTCTTTAGATGCTAGAAAAAAAGATAAAGTGATTTTTGTTTACCAGATTGAATTAAAACTTACAGTTGACGAGAAAAAAATCGTTGAAAGAATCAATCATCCAGATGTGCAAATGGCAAAACCCAAAAAGCCAGTACTAAAGCTATTACCTGGAAATCAGGGTTTACAATATCCCCCCATTATTATCGGGGCTGGGCCTTCAGGACTTTTTGCCGCTTTAGAACTAGCAAAGCATGGTTACAAACCGATTATTTTGGAACGTGGACGGGATGTAGAACGAAGAAATAAAGATATCCTCCATTTTTGGCGGACAGGTGAATTAAATACTAATTCTAATGTGCAATTTGGTGAAGGTGGAGCTGGTACTTTTTCCGATGGTAAATTGACTACACGGATTAGTGACTCCCGAATTGATCAGGTTTTTCATATCTTTGTGGAAGCAGGAGCTCCAAAGGAAATCCTATATGAGCATAAACCACATATTGGAACTGATAACTTAAAAAAAATCGTTTATAATTTACGAAGGAAACTAATTGAAATGGGAGCTGTGATTAAATTTGACTCCCTTGTTACCAAATTAGTCATAGAGCAAGGGAAAATTACTGCCGTAGAAGTGAATCATCAAGTACAAATCCCTGCACAAGTTGTAGTGATTGCCATTGGACATAGTTCAAGAGATACTTATGAAATGTTATATGAACAGGGAGTAAAAATTCAAGGTAAACCCTTAGCAATAGGTGCGAGAATTGAACATCCCCAACAACTAATCAATGAAGCACAATATGGTAAGTTTGCAAAAGCCCCTCAATTGGGAGCAGCTGACTATACCTTGGTCAAAAAAGCAGGTGAAGGAAACGATGACAGAGCAAGCTATTCATTCTGCATGTGTCCTGGTGGAGTGGTTGTTGCAGCTGCATCAGAAAAAGGAATGGTGGTAACAAACGGGATGAGCTATTTTAGTCGTGCTTCACGCGTTGCCAATAGTGCTCTCGTTGCAACCATATCAACCCAAGATTTTAAAGGAGAAGACCCACTAGCAGGAGTCAGATATTTAAGAAAATATGAAAAGAAAGCTTATCAACTGGGAGGTGGGGGATATAAAGCCCCTGCGCAAAAGGTTGGCGATTTTCTTGATGGGGTTGCTTCAAATGACCTTGAGAATATCCCCTTTCGTCCTACATATCGACCAGGGATCACTCCTACAGATTTGCATTTAACATTACCTGATTTTGTTAGTGAGTCTTTAGAAAAGGCAATCGTTGAATTTGGCAAAAAGCTCAAAGGATATGATACGAGAAATGCCTTGTTAACAGGGATTGAAACAAGAACATCTGCACCTGTAAGGATACCTAGGAAAGAAGATTTTCAATCAGAAAATATTGAAGGACTTTATCCAGCTGGAGAAGGTGCAGGTTATGCTGGGGGAATTGTCAGTGCAGCAGTTGACGGGATTCGCGTTGCTGAACATTTGATACAAACTTATCAACGTCCAAGAGAAGAAGTAGAGGAGGAACTCTTTAAATGGGAAAATATTTCGGAACAGACGGAGTAAGGGGTGTGGCTAATCAGGAGTTAACGCCTGAGTTTGCTTTTAAATTAGGGCGTACAGGAGCATATGTCCTAACAAAAGAGACTAAACAACCTACAATTGTTGTGGGAAGGGATACAAGAATATCTGGAGAAATGTTAGAAAGTGCTTTGGTTTCTGGAATGCTCTCCATTGGAGCCAATGTGATCCGTCTTGGTGTGATTACTACCCCAGGGGTTGCTTATTTAACAAGAAAGCTAAAGGCGGATGCAGGCGTGATGATCTCTGCCTCCCATAACCCTGTCGAAGATAATGGAATTAAGTTTTTTGGAGCTGATGGTTTTAAGTTGTTAGATGAAACAGAGTTGGAAATTGAAGCATTGCTTGATCAAAAAATAGACCAATTACCAAGACCCATCGGTGGCGATATCGGCAAAGTTGTAACGAATATTGAAGCGAAGAAGCAATATATGGAATATCTTAAAACAACGATCAACCACAGGTTTGATGGTCTTAAAATCGTACTAGATACAGCAAATGGTGCTGCTTATGAAATTGCCCCAACCCTTTTTCGAGAACTTGGAGCAGACGTCATTTCTTTATATTCTGAACCAAATGGGGTTAATATCAATAGACATTGTGGCTCCACTCATCCTGAATCCGTAGCAAAAGCAGTACTTGAACATCAGGCTGATCTAGGCCTTGCTTTCGATGGAGATGCAGACCGCTTAATTGCTGTTGATGAAAAAGGGAATATCATTGATGGCGATTTTATCATGATGATTTGTGGCCTTGCTTTCTCAGAAAATGGGAAATTAAAAGAAAAAACCGTCGTTAGTACAGTGATGAGTAACATTGGCTTTTATAAAGCGATTGAAAAGCATGGATTAAAAAGCATTCAAACCAAAGTTGGCGATCGCTATGTAATGGAAGAAATGAGAAAAGGCGGCTATAATCTTGGTGGTGAACAATCCGGTCATATTATCTTTTTAGACTATAATACAACAGGTGATGGTGTTTTAACTGCCTTACAATTAGTCAATGTGATGAAAGAAAGAGACTTACCATTATCTCGATTAGCTGGTCAAATGAAGAAATACCCACAAATCCTAGAAAACGTTCGTGTGGAAGACAAAAGTAACTATGAAAATAACCCAGCCATTGTAGAAGTGATTAAGCATATAGAAGCAAAGCTAGGAAATGATGGTCGTGTCCTTGTCCGTCCTTCTGGTACCGAACCTCTGATTCGTGTGATGGCAGAAGGACCGGATGAAGAATTACTTAAAGCATATGTAAAGGAAATAATAGATGTAGTCAAAAAAGAATTATCATGATATGATAAAATATGTTTTGTGGGGAGCAAAATGCTCCCTACAAAAATAAGATATATCAATCTTACTTTGTAAAGGAGGGTAGAGGTTTACAAGGAAATAAAAGCGCCTGAACTACTACTGAGTAAGTAGTTGACGAGGAGAAGGTTTATCGAGCTTTCGGCGGGTACCTTCCGGTAGACATGAATACCGTTAATATAAGTGTTGAAAAAGAAGGGGTGACCCTTCTGACAAAGCCTTATAGTCATGTTTATCTTGTAAGGAAAGACTTCTATAGAAGTGTGTTTTACAATCATGTATATGTAGTAATACGAAGGAATTACAATGGAATGTCGGGGGCAAATCCCCTGATATCAGTGTGTTTTGCCTCCGAACAACGAAGGAGGACTCAACAATGTGTGGTATTGTAGGATATATTGGAAATAGAGATGCACAACCTATTTTAATAAATGGTTTAAAAAAATTAGAGTATCGTGGTTATGATTCCGCTGGAATTGCGGTCTATGAAAATGGCGTGATTGATCTAAAGAAAACGGTTGGACGTCTAAGCAATTTAGAAGAACAAATAGAAAAAAGTCCACTTCATGGCCACTTAGGTATTGGCCATACAAGATGGGCTACACATGGCCGTCCATCAGATCTTAATTCCCATCCACATATGGATGAGAAGCATCAATTTGCGATTGTTCACAATGGAATCATTGAAAACTTCCAAGAAATCAAAGAAGAATTGATCAACAAGGGAGTTACCTTCATTTCGGAAACT
Organism: Tepidibacillus sp. HK-1; assembly: GCF_001748485.2. Lineage (NCBI taxonomy): Bacteria > Bacillati > Bacillota > Bacilli > Caryophanales > Bacillaceae > Tepidibacillus > Tepidibacillus sp. HK-1. The sequence continues at coordinate 15,105 of NZ_BDGM02000017.1, forward strand.
GATACAGAAGTGATTGCCCATTTACTCGCAGATTTATATGATGGGGATTTAGTTACAACGGTACAAAAAGCAGTTGCTAAAATGGAAGGAGCCTATGCATTAGGCATTATCAATAAATATGAGCCAGACAAAATGGTTGCTGTTCGCCTTTCTAGTCCATTGATTGTAGGGCTAGGGGAAAATGAAAACTTTATTGCTTCAGATATTCCAGCTTTAATTGAGCATACACGTGATATTTATATTTTAAATGATGGCGAGATGGCTGTGATCACAAAGGATAAAGTTGAATTGATGACAACAAAAGGTGAAGTGATCGAACGCACACCATTCCGTGTTGAATGGGATATTGAAACAGCTGAAAAAGATGGTTTTGACCATTACATGTTAAAAGAAATCTATGAACAGCCACGTGCCTATCGTGAAACCTTGCAAAATCGCATTGATCATGAGAACAATAAAGTGGATTTAAGCAAAGAAATCAGTTTAACTCCTGAAGAAATCCGTTCTTTGGATAAAATCCATATTGTGGCTTGTGGTACAGCATACCATGCTGGATTAGTTGGTAAATATGTGATTGAAAACTTGGTACGAGTTCCTGTAGAAGTGGATGTGGCCTCTGAATATCGTTATCGCAATCCAATTATTACCGATAAGACATTAGTTATGGTCATCAGCCAATCTGGAGAAACTGCAGATACATTAGCAGCTTTAAGAGAAGCACAAAAACGAGATGCAAAGGTACTAGCGATTACCAACGTAAATGGTAGCTCTGTCGCTCGTGATGCTGATGAAGTACTACTTACCCATGCTGGTCCTGAGATTGCTGTGGCCTCAACTAAGGCTTATACTTCACAATTGATTGCAATTTATCTCTTGGGATTGTATCTTGCCCAAATTCGTGGTACACAAGAGGACACAGTGATTGCGAACTACCTTCAAGCGATCAAGGAACTCCCTGCTCAAGCGGATAAACTTTTAGAGTTCGCACCAACAATGAAACAATTTGCTGAGCGCTATGCTCATTATGAAGATCTGTTCTTCATTGGTAGAAGCCTTGACTATGCCGTATCTCTAGAAGGATCATTAAAGCTAAAAGAGATTTCCTATGTTCACTCTGAAGCATATCCTGCTGGAGAATTAAAGCATGGAACCCTTGCTTTGATTACCGATGGCGTTCCAGTCATCGCACTAGCTACCCAAGAAGATATCTATGACAAAATGGTAAGTAATATTAAAGAAGTAAAAGCACGTGATGCTTACGTCTTAGGAATTGGGTTAGAAGGAGATCAAGAACTTGCCAAATCCGTAGACGAAGTAATCGCTATTCCAAAAACATTACCATTATTAACACCCGCATTATCCGTCATTCCATTGCAACTATTAGCTTACTACGCAGCCCTAGCTAGAGGTAACGACGTGGATAAACCACGCAACCTTGCTAAGAGCGTGACTGTGGAGTAAGGGAGTAGAAGATTAAACTGTTATTGTGTAAAAAGCAATCAAAGTCATCTCAAAGCCTAAATAGTCGCACCAAAGCCTAAAAAGTCATGTTACGAGCCGAGCGAAATTCAGGGATCCACTCCTGTTTTTCCTCGGCTTTTTTCTCCGATTTTTTTACTCTGAGATCTTTTCCCAAGTCCCATTCTTTCCCTATATTTTCTCCTGCCTGCCACACGACTATAATTTCTGTGGAATTTTTTGGGAAATGGTGTAAAAAGGCTGAAAAGCTGTAAAAACCAATCAAAGTCATCTCAAAGCCTAAAAAGTCGTGTTAAAGCCTAAAAAGTCATGTTACGAGCCGAGCGAAATTCAGGGATCCACTCCTGTATTTCCTCGGTTCTTTTCTTAAATCAGGTGTAAAAACCAATCAAAGTCATCTCAAAGCCTAAAAAGTCGTGTTAAAGCCTAAAAAGTCGTGTTAAAGCCTAAAAAGTCATGTTACGAGCCGAGCGAAATTCAGGGATCCACTCCTGTATTTCCTCGGTTCTTTTCTTAAATCAGGGGAGAGGATTTATTGAGAGGGGAGAAGAAGAAAATCCTTGTGGTACAAAGGATTCAAACGTTTTTCTCCTGTTTTTTCTCGATCATTTCCTCCGATTATCTTTTGCCCTATCCCGAATCTTTTTCCCTGCCTTTCCCCCTGCTCTTAGTTCGACTTTAATTGCTTTTTGACCCCGTTTTTTCACGTCGTAATCCCTGTTTTTCCCAGAACCCTATGACGACTATAATTACTTTGGGGATTTTTGGGAGATGTTGTAAAGAGGCTGTGAAGCCTTGCGGCTGTAAGAGCGAGAGTGGATGGGGAAAGATGGGAGGGTGATACGACTTTAATTTTGAGGCACATAGTAGGGATTGCAAAAAGTGGTCTGCATTTTCTGGATAGTGAATCGCGTTGGGGAAAGGGGATAGGATTGTTGAGTGATCTTATCATGAGCTTAGATTTTTCGGTGGAAAGAATATAAGCCAACCATTGACCCTGTACTATGGTACAGGGTTTATAATTGAAATGGGTGATCACAGGATGTATCGAATCAGTCAATTGGCGAAAGCGTGCAATGTCAACAAAGAAACCATACGTTATTACGAAAGGTTGGGGTTGATTCCCGAACCGACTCGTACGTATTCTGGATACCGTATGTATCCAGAAGATATGGTGCAACGGATCGGTTTTATTAAACGGATGCAAGACTTGGGGTTTACACTTCAAGAAATTGATAAGTTATTGGGTGTTGTAGATCGGGATGAAGTCAAATGCAAGGATATGTACGATTTTACTGTTTTAAAACTTCGGGAGATTCAAAGTAAAATAGACGATCTCAAAAAAATTGAACGAATGCTCATTAGCTTAAAGGAAAAGTGTCCTGAAAACAAAGAGATGTTTGAATGTCCGATCATCGAAACGTTAATGGAAAAATAGAGGTGATGATGATGAGAAAGACAATGAAAGGTGTTGGCTGGTTTTTTGTAGCTTTGGTAACCTGTCCTTGTCATTTGGTTTTACTGATTCCATTGTTGGCAGGAACAGCAATTGGTTCATATATCGCACAATTTCGGACAGTTACTTTTATCATTCTGGCTATGTTATTCGCTTTATCTCTGTATATGGGATGGAGAAAAATGTTTCGGGAACAAACCGACCATTGTTGTGATGTAAAGGGGAAAGAATCATGAAGGAAAAAATATCACAACTTGCAACCATCTTCTCGGCGTTTGTCATGGCTGGTTGTTGTTTGGGACCGATCATTTTGATTCCGCTCGGTCTGACAGGGATTGCAGGAGGCCTGGCTATTTTTGCAACAAAATATCAGGTTGTCTTGATGATCGTTACAGTCGTTCTCCTCTGTTTTTCTTTTTACCTGGTTTATGGGAAAAAATGCCGAAAGAAAAGTGCAGAAATAGGATTGTGGTTTACAACCGCTTGGGTTTTCGGAATGTTGATCTACACCTTAAAAGCAAAAGGATATTTATAGGAAGGGGACTTTAAGGTGATTCGGCGTATCATCGGAGTCGTGTTTTTGTCCATGGTATTTCTGATTTCTGCGTGTAGCCAGGAAAAAGTGGTGCAAAATACCATGGAGAGCCATAATGAAGGCAATTATACGGCAACATTTACAGTGACCGAATTGTATTGTGCAAGTTGCCCGTTTGTGATTCAAAGTGCAATGGAACGGGTAGGGGGAGTCAAGCATGTAACCATTGAAACGAAAGGTAGTACGGGAAAAGTAACGGTTTCATTTGATCAATCCAAAACGGATTTGCAAACGATCGAAAAAGCGGTTTCGGATTTAGGCTATGGCGTGAAATAAAGGAGGAATTCACTTGAAAAAATATCGCGTAAACATTCAAGGCATGACGTGTACGGGATGCGAAGAACATATTGCCACCGCATTACAGAATATAGGAGCAGTCAATGTCAACGCAAGTTACCGACATGGAGAGGCAACATTTGAACTTCCAAATGACGTTGATGTAAGAAAAGCACAAGAAGCGATTCGTGAAGCAAAGTATCAGCCTGGAGAAGTACAAGAAATCCAGCCGCTACAAAAAGTGGTTTTAGGGGATGAAGGCGAATACGATTACCTGATTATCGGGTCAGGAGGAGCCGCTTTTGCTTCGGCGATTAAAGCGGTCGAATATGGTGCAAAAGTCGCCATGATTGAACGCGGAACCATTGGCGGAACCTGTGTCAATATTGGCTGTGTCCCATCGAAAACACTTTTGCGGGCGGGAGAGATTCATCATCTGGCGAAAACAAATCCGTTTATCGGATTACATACATCCGCAGGTGATGTCGATTTGGCTTCGTTAGTCAAGGAGAAAAATAAACTTGTCAGCCAACTTCGTGAGCAAAAATATGTAGATCTCATTGATGACTATGGTTTTGAGTTGATCCGTGGCGAGGCAAAGTTTATCGATGAGAAAACCGTAGAGGTCGGTGGTCGCCAACTGACCGCAAAACGCTTTCTGATTGCTACAGGAGCATCTCCTGACATACCTGATATCCCAGGATTAAAGGATGTTGACTATGTAACAAGCACCACATTGCTTGAACGAAAAAGGCTTCCGAAGCGTCTTGCGGTGATTGGTGCAGGTTTTATCGGGTTGGAGTTAGGAAACCTTTTTAACAACTTGGGAACGGAAGTAACCATTCTCCAAAGAGGAGATACCTTTTTACGCAATTATGATCCCGAAATTGCAGATGTAGTCAAGCAAGCATTAGCAGAACAAGGGATCAACCTTGTGACGGGGGCCACATATGAGCGTATTGAACAACATGGAGACATCAAACAAGTTTATGTTACGGTAAACGGAAAACAAAAGGTGATTGAAGCTGATGAATTACTCATTGCAACAGGGCGAAAGCCAAATACGGAAGCTCTCCATCTGGAAGCGGCGGGCATTCAGGTGGGTTCTCGTGGTGAAATTGTCGTTGACGAATATATGTGTACAAGCCATCCAAGGGTTTATGCCGCAGGAGATGTTACGTTAGGTTCACAATTTGTTTATGTCGCCGCTTATGAAGGCGGGATTGCGGCAGATAACGCCATTGGAGGAGCTAACCGAAAGGCAAACCTTGAAATTGTTCCAGGTGTAATATTTACAAATCCATCCATTGCAACCGTAGGTCTTACCGAAAAACAGGCAAAAGAAAAAGGATTTGAGGTAAGGACATCGGTTCTGCCTTTAAGTGCTGTGCCAAGAGCCATCGTGAATCGGGAAACCACTGGTATTTTTAAACTGGTTGCTGATGCCCGCACCTTTAAAGTTTTAGGGGTTCATGTGGTTGCTGAAAATGCTGGTGATGTCATTTACGCAGGCACATTGGCCGTGAAATTTGGATTAACCATAGAAGATTTAAGAGACAGTCTTGCCCCGTATTTGACCATGGCGGAAGGGTTAAAATTGGCGGTGTTAACTTTTGATAAAGACGTATCTAAATTATCCTGCTGTGCAGGGTGAACTTTATAGAATCATATTAAGCGTGAATGTACAGGAGAAGTGATGCGTTGTGTTTAATAGGGTTTGTTTGATGAGAGAAATGTTGATGACAATGTGTGCAAGATTAGCGAAATAGATTCATGGGGCGGAGTGTAAGCTTCCGCCTCATTTTTGTTTTCTGCCTCCACAAGTCTACTTGCTAACAATGGTTTTCACTGATCTTTCCAGTCCAGCAATAGATCCAGCAAGTTCAGGACGATTTTCTGATCTTTGATGTTTCGTGTTTGTAAGCGGGTGATGATTTGGGATAGTGTGTATTCTTGAGAATCTGGATTAGGGTGGATCGACCGAAAGAGGTCTTCTAATGAAATCTCCAGAGCGTTGGCCACCTTTTCGATGCTTTCCAGTGTCGCATTTTTCTCGCCTCTTTCCAATTGTCCAATGTATGTAGTGTGGAGATTGGCTATATCTGCTAATTCTTCTTGGCTCAATCCCTTTTCTTTACGGAAATTTCGAATCCGCTCTCCGATAACTTTTGGCAAATCACTCATTTAACCACCTCTTATGTAACTTTAGCTTTAATCTTTAAGCTTCCCCAAGAGACAATAGATATTCAAAATCATTAATGATATACTATAAGTATTATTTTTCAAGAAGTGACGAGATGTTGTCTTATGTGCAAACCATGTTGAAACAATCGAATCTCGTTATGTTATAGAAATAAATACCCATGTTACTTGTTCTGAAGACCTAGAAAATGATGGGTGGTTTAAGGGAGAAGATAGGGAGTTTTTTAATGTATATCCTTCCACCATAGTTCATCCTTCTTTTCCTGATTTTTTGGGAAAACTCAAGAGTATTCGCTTCTCTAATCGAAACATTGTGTTTGAAATCAACGAAGCAGAAAAAATATCGGACATGGGTTTGTTCAAAAGAGCGGTTCATTATTTGAAAGATAAAGGGTATGCCATTGCACTGGATGATTACGGAAAGGGGGCTGGAATTGTGAAAATTTGTCGAATACTTCCATTTAAGGCGAAAGCTACAATCACTGGACAAAAGGAAAAAATACGAATGATGAACCGAAAGCTGATGTATGTATTTATCCTGGCGTCTTTAGCAATGGTGGTAGTTGTTAATTATTATTCGCCTTTAGAATCACTATGGATGCTTCTCTTGATACCTGCTATTGCAACAGTGGTCTTATTCCCAACGTGGAAAGCAACAATCACTGTTGGATTGTCAGGCTTCATTCTTATGGTTATTACGGAATTTGTGTTTCGTCAGGAACAAATTCAATATCAGGATGGGATTCATCTAATTATTACAGGAGCAGTGGAATGGGTCGTATTCACAATGATTTCTTCTTTTCGAATCAAGGTTGCAAGGTTAATAACGGAATTAGAACATCTTGCTTTGACTGACCCGCTCACTAAAATCTATAACCGTAGATACCTGGATTTGTATATGGAAAAAGCCATTCCTTTATCTCAAAGAAGAGAACATCCGATGACACTGATCATGTTTGATATTGACCATTTCAAAACCATCAACGATACATATGGTCACAACGCTGGGGATATGGTCTTGAAAAAAGTAACCAGAGTTATAGAGGGGATCATTCGTGATTCTGATGTATTCGTTAGAACAGGAGGAGAAGAATTTATGATTGTTTTGCCGAATGGTTCTTTAGAACAAGGAATTAAATTTGCTGAACGAATCCGAAAGACAGTGGAAGGAACCAAGTTTGTTTATAAAGGGAAACGGATATTGGTCACCATAAGTTTAGGGATAACAGAATATATCAAAGGGCAAGATCTGAGCCAGTTTATTGAGAAAGCAGATCAAGGATTGTATCGGGCAAAAGAAACGGGACGTAACAGAATTGTTGCTATATAACCATCAATATGTCATAAGTAAAATGGAAGTGTAAGTTATGCTTGACAGCATACACCAAGATTATATTTTTTTGCCAGGTACGCTTAAAATAATTAATCTTGTTTCTTCATTTCAATGATCAAAAAATGTGAAGTTTTTTTTGCCTTCACTAAAATATCTTCCTCTACAATTTCTAGTCCGTCCCGATCAGATAGTTCAACCGTATTAATCGTAGAATTACATTCACATACAGTTAAAAATATTTTGCTTTCTCTTAAATTTATTTTATTCACATCATAAGTGTTTGCTTATATATTTTATAATATCATATTATTTTACTTATGTAAAAACAAGTTTTAAAATGTTATTAAAATGTTATATGGAAGAGATGTTTTATATGTTATTTAACGAAGGTAAAATAGGAGATATTAAATTGAAAAACAGGTTCGTTTAATTTAAGAGGTGAATATTATGACTATATATGATGAATATATCGACATAAAAAATAGCAGAATCCATTATTTAAAAGCAAAAAATGATAATAGCGATGGTACTATAATTCTATTGCATGGTAAAAAGTATAATGCTTATGATTGGGTAAACTCAGGAATAATTGATAGATTGAATAATGAAGGGTTCGAGGTGATAGCACTTGAACTTCCAGGATATGGTTTATCAGAGGATTTGAATTTAGAAAAAGAAGATTTTTTACATGAATTTGTAGTTCAATTAAATATTGAAGCATTTCATCTTGTAGGTGCATCTTTCAGTGGAGAAATATCTATAAAATTTGCACTTAAATATGGAACTATGCTTAAAACTTTAACAATTATAGATAGTATAAATGTAGACAAATACGGGGAATTGTTAAAAAATATAAGAGCCAAAACGCTGATTGTATGGGGTAAAAAAGATGATATTGCGCCATATGAATTTGCAGGTATATTGAAAGATAATATTATTAATAGTACCTTATTCACATTTGATAATTTAGGACATACATGTTACTTTGATGAGCCTGAAATATTTTCAGATGTATTGATGAAATTCATAAAAACTTTTTAAAAATAATAGCGGTTTTGGCCGCTATTATTTTTGTATGAGTAAAGTTTGGTGCATCGGCTTGTCATTAATGGAGATGGAGCAGGGAACCCGACTTCTCATTACATTGGAATTGTTATGATGTCATGTGGTACATTATAGTTAAGGAACATATGATAAAACAAAGAGGTTTACATTTCACTGAAAGGGAGAGTAAAAAGATGCGTAGTATCACCTACGGGGAAGTCTCCTTTGAAAGAATGTGCCAAATCATAAGCAACTATATTTCTAAGGATAAAGGTCAACAGTATAAAATTTCGGTTGGAACTGATTCACAAAATTTTGATTTGACAAAGACTGTGATTGTCGTTGCCGTGTGGAACGTTGGGAATGGTGGGATCTTTTTTTATGACATTAAAAGAGTCCGTAAAATAACCAATATAAGGCAGAAAATATTTTATGAGACAAGTCTAAGCCTAGAAATGGCAAGTAAATTAGCCATGTATCTAGAACAAGAAGGTCAATTACATGATATTGGGATTCATGTGGATGCAGGAGAGGATGGCCCAACTTCAAAAATGATCCCCGAAATCGTTAGCTGGGTAAATGCTTGCGGTTTTCAATGTAAGACAAAACCGTATTCCTATGCAGCATCTTCGATCGCTAACAAACTTTCAAAATAGAGCCATTATTATGATATCTAACATAATGAGTTGATTGAGAATAGGTTATTAAACTTATTTTCCGAATACTCTTAACTGTAGAAATATAAAGTAAAAGGTTGTAAATAATCCTAAAAATCTTTATAATAATACATGTTTTGTCAAAAGGATCAGTTCAAATTGTGGCCGCAATTTTCAAACAAATTAGAATCCTTTTGGAATTAACATTTTATATATAGGAGAGAAGGCAGAATGGCGAAAAGCGACAGCAGTACAAAGGAATTTAAACCTTTTATTTCTGCAGATAGAGTATTACCTGAGTTTACCAAAACTTCATTTATTCTAGGTATTTTATTGGCTGTTATATTTGGGGCTGCAAATGCTTATCTAGGTCTAAAAGTCGGAATGACAATTAGTGCATCAATTCCTGCAGCTGTTATTTCTATGGGTATTATTCGTGGATTATTCAAAAAAGAATCTATTTTAGAAAACAACTTGGTACAAACGATTGGTTCTGCAGGAGAATCGGTTGCAGCTGGGGCAATCTTTACATTACCTGCCCTTTACATTTGGTCTACCGAGTGGAATATGGGGGCTCCAAGTTTATTTACAATTACGGTTATCGCCATTATTGGGGGAACATTAGGTGTTCTATTTATGATTCCGTTAAGAAAGGCACTAATCGTAAAAGAACATGGTATTTTACCATATCCAGAGGGTACTGCATGTGCCGAAGTATTGTTAGCAGGTGAAGAAGGTGGCCAAAAAGCGAAGACAACCTTCTTAGGTTTAGGTATTGGAGCGATCTACAAATTTATTGCTGATGGGTTCAAGCTATTCCCTAGTGAAATCGAAACAGCCATTCCTGGTTATAAGGGAGCTGCTATTGGAGCCGATGTTCTACCAGCGCTTTTAGGTGTAGGCTTTATCATCGGGCCTCAGATCTCTGCATATATGTTAGCAGGTGCAGTAATTGGTTGGTTTGGACTTATTCCTTTAATCGACTATATTGGTAATATGGGTGAAATTATTATGTACCCAGCAACTGTTCCAATTAGTGAATTAGGATATTGGGGAATTTGGGATAGCTATATCCGTTATGTGGGTGCTGGAGCCGTTGCATTTGGTGGTATTTTTAGCTTAATTAAATCACTTCCATTGATCATTCAAACCTTTAAGGATGCGATGAAAGACTATTCTGGTGGTGTGGGTGAGCAAACGAATAAAAGAACAGATCAAGACCTTTCCTTGAAACTTGTTTTAATCGCGGTACTTGTAATTGTCCTTGCGATGATGATGTTACCCATCATTCCTGTAGGTTTTGTTGGAGCATTATTAATTGCGATTTTTGGTTTCTTCTTTGCAACAGTATCTTCAAGAATCGTTGGTCTTGTAGGGAGTTCATCTAACCCTGTTTCTGGTATGACCATTGCTACTTTAATCATCACAGCGATCATCTTTAAAGCAACAGGTAATGATGGACAAGCAGGCATGATTGCAACCTTAACTGTAGGTTCGATAATAGCAATTATCGCAGCGATTTCAGGAGATACTTCTCAAGACTTAAAAACAGGTTTTCTTGTTGGAGCAACACCAAAGAAACAGCAAATTGGCGAAATTGTTGGTGTAGTTGCTTCTGCATTAGTAATTGGGTTAGTTCTAACTTTACTAAATGAAGCATGGGGATTTGGTTCTAATGAACTACCTGCACCTCAGGCAACCTTGATGAGATTAGTTATTGAAGGTGTAATGGGTGGTAACTTACCATGGACATTGATTTTTGTAGGAATTGGAGTTGGGGTGGCCATTGAATTATTAGGTTTACCTGTATTACCAATTGCGATTGGTTTATATTTGCCTATCCACTTAAGTACACCAATTATGGTGGGTGGAATTGTTCGAGGAATCTTAAATAGAAAACTAAACAAAAATGGTGAAGAAGATCAAAAAGTGAGCCAAAAAATCGACTCTGGTATTTTATTTGCTTCAGGATTAATTGCTGGAGAAGGTCTAATTGGGATCTTGTTAGCCGTTTTTGCAGTTCTTGGTGTAGACCTTGTCCTTGGTATTGATTTAGGGCAAATCGGTTCCTTGATTTTCTTTGGAATATTAACTTATTTGTTAATGAAATTCTCCGTATTTAAAAAGGTAGATTAACCAAGCTAGAAAAAGAGGATATATTCTATCCTCTTTTTCACTTTTGTGAAACATTTTAATAGCAAAGAAAGGATATTAGAGGTAAAATAATGGCGAATAAAATTTCAAAAAAGGATAATTTTTTAGAATTGATTCCTCTAAAAACAAATAAATATCAATCGATCATGACTGAAAAGGGAATCATTCAGATTATTATTCCCAGAAACAGTATGTTAGATCGAATCGTTAGAGTCTTTAAGAAAACACCTAAATTAATGAGAATAGATTTAGATACATATGGAACTTATATTTGGAATTTAATTGATGGGAAAAGAAATGTTAGTGAAATCGGAAGGCTATTGAAATTAGAGTTTGGAGAAGAGATTGAGCCTCTCTATGAAAGGCTAATTACATATATCAATGTTTTAAGGAATAATCAATTTATCACGCTTAAGAAGAATGAAAAAACTGAGAACATGTATGATAATCATTAGAAAGGGGCTAAATATATGAACAATCGTTTAGAAGGCCTTCAACCAGAATCCGTATTTAAACATTTTGAAGCGATTAGTAGAATTCCTAGAGAGTCAGGAAATGAGAAACAAATTAGTGATTATTTGGTCCAATTCGGGGAAAACCTTGGGCTTGAGGTTATTCAAGAGGAATCTGGAAATGTAATTATCAAAAAACCGGGAACAAAAGGCTATGAACAGTCTCCTACTGTAATCCTTCAAGGCCACATGGATATGGTTTGTGTTAAAAAAGAAGATTATCCTTTTGATTTTTCGAAAGATCCGATACCTTTAGTTGTCGAGGGGGACTTCGTCAAAACAGAGGGAACGACACTGGGGGCAGATAACGGAATTGCAGTAGCTATGATGATGGCCATTTTAGAATCAAAGGAATTAGAACACCCGCCAATTGAATGTTTGTTTACTGTAGCAGAAGAAACCGGGATGGATGGAGTACTCAATCTTCAACCTGAACACTTGACCGGAAAGATTCTGATCAATATTGATTCTGAAGAAGAGGGTATTATGCTTGCTTCTTGCGCTGGTGGGGTGAGAAATGTTGTTTCGATTCCAATTGAGTGGACAGAGGTCGATTCAGAGAAACAAGCTTATACTCTGACGATTAAGGGACTACGTGGTGGACATTCAGGCATTGAAATTGATAAAAATCGAGCTAGTGCGATCAAGTTATTAGGTAGAGTATTGAGGGGTATCGAAAAATCTATAGAGCTTGATATTGCAGCAGTAAGTGGTGGAGAAAAAATGAACGCCATCCCTAAAATGGCTTCTGCCACAATTTTGCTTGATGAAGCGTATATTAAAGAATTAGAAAAAATTGTTGATCAATATCAAAACTTTTTCCAAAAGGAATTTGAGGCATCAGATCCTAATATTCAGGTTCAATTGAATCAAGTAGAACAAGTGAAACAGGTATTCCAAGATAAAACTAAAAAGCACCTCATTCATGCTCTCCGTTTAATTCCTGCAGGAGTACAAACGATGAGTGCAAATATTAAAGGTTTAGTGGAAAGTTCCAATAATATAGGAACACTGGAAACAAAAGAAGAAGAAATCATTTTAAGTAGTGCAGTAAGAAGTTCGGTGAAATCCTTAAAAGATGAGATCAATGACCGAATTGCAAGTATTTGCGATTTGATTGGTGCGAAGATGGAGTTGTTCTCCGATTATCCTGCATGGGAATATGAACCGAATTCAAGGATTAGAGATATCATGAATGAGGTATATAAAGAATTGAATCATAATGAAATGAAAGTGGATGCGATTCATGCAGGACTAGAGTGTGGATTCCTACAGGAAAAGCTTGGTAAAATCGATATGGTATCGATTGGACCAAATATCTATCATGCTCATACCCCTGAAGAATCTTTAAGCATTTCTTCTACCCAAAGGGTTTATGAGTTCTTAACTGAGGTATTAAAGAACATAAAATAAACAATATCCAAAAAATGGGGGATCTTTTATGTCAAATGTGGTTGAACGCTTTTTAAAGTATGTGAAGTATGATACTCGTTCAGATGATGAATCTAATACTGTCCCAACTACACCAGGGCAAATGGTATTAGCTAAAGCGATTGCAGAAGAACTAAAAGAGATTGGTTTAGAAGAGGTCACCCTCAATGAAAAAGGCTATATTTATGCAACTTTACCTGCAAATATAGATAGAGAGGTGCCAACGATCGGCTTTATTGCTCACATGGATACAAGCCCAGATATGACAGGTACCAATGTCAATCCAAAGATTGTGAAAAATTATGATGGAGAAGACATTGTTTTAAATGAAGAAAAAAATATTATTTTATCAGTAAAACAATTTCCTGAACTGAAAAATTACATAGGAAAAACATTGATCACAACCGATGGGACAACGCTTTTAGGAGCAGACGATAAGGCAGGTGTGGCCGAAATTATCACTGCTGTAGAATATCTCAAGAATCATCCGGAAATTCCCCATGGCAAAATCCGAATTGGTTTTACCCCTGATGAAGAAGTAGGAAGAGGGGCAGATCATTTTGATGTCAAATTTTTTGGTGCAGATTTTGCCTATACGATGGATGGTGGTCCTATAGGTGAACTAGAATATGAAAACTTTAATGCTGCAGGGGCCAAGATTATCATAAAAGGACGAAATGTCCATCCAGGGACAGCAAAAGATAAAATGATCAACTCGATTTTAATTGCAAATGAATATATCGCTTTATTACCTAAAGAAGAAACCCCTGCCCATACAGAAGGATATGAAGGATTTTATCATCTAAACAATATAAAAGGTGACGTAGAGACAACGATTCTTTCTTACATTATCCGTGACTTTGATAAAACAACTTTTGAAAAAAGAAAAGAAACCATGCAAGAATTTGCTCAACAGCTTAACCAAAAATATGGAGAAGGCACAGTCACGGCTGAAATCAAAGATCAATACTATAACATGAAAGAAAAGGTTGAACCTGTAAAACATATTGTTGACACAGCGTTTAAGGCAATGGAAGAAGTAGGTGTCACACCGATCGTCAAGCCGATTCGTGGTGGAACAGATGGAGCAAGACTCTCTTACATGGGCTTGCCGACCCCAAATATTTTTGGCGGTGGTCATAACTTCCATGGAAGATATGAATTCATCCCTACTTATGCAATGGAGAAAGCAGTGGATGTGATTTTAAAAATTGTAGAGCTTTACACAAAAAGATAATATACGCAAAATTTAACTATCCATCTATATGAGGATTTTGTCGAAAGAAGATGTTTTAAGGAAGAACCTTAATTTCTTTGCCGAATCAAAACTAGTTTTGTCAACCGTGCAGGTGCTTAAAGAGAAATGAAGAATAGTAATAGCAAAGGAAGGAATGGAGGAATTAAGGTGGAGCATTTAATAAAAGAAGATCATGCAAATTTAAATCATCTCTTTCGCAAGATGGATGAGCTAGAACGGAAATTAGAACAAAAGGCAGACCGAGTAGTTTCAGTTCAAGTATTACATCATCGAAATGAAATTGATGAATTGATAGAAAAAATCAATACATTAGAACAAAAGCTTGAATCCTTAAAAGGATTGATGACAACGATTGAAAAGAGTGAAACAGAAGCGGAAATAAAGGAGATAGACAAATCTAGAGTAAAGAAGAGCTGGCTTGTAAGCATGCTTAGTATGTTTGGCATGTAAAAGAAATGTGGAAAACGCCCCCGAACCGGAGTCAAGATGAAGGGATGAAAGATATGACAAACGCTCAATCTCTTACAAAAAGTAGGCGATTTCAGATTCTTAGCGCCGTTGCGATTGGCACCTTTATGGGACCATTAGATTCAAGCGTGGTCAATATAGCCTTACCTAACATTCGAGAATATTTTCAGACGTCTCTTGGTACGGTCGAATGGGTGGTCATGTCTTATTTGTTGGTGATTAGCAGCCTCTTACTGACTTATGGCCGGTTAGGGGATATGTTTGGGCATAAGAAAATCTATATGATTGGCTTCATTTTATTTACAATTGGTTCACTCCTTAGTGCAATCTCTCCATCGATTTTGACCTTGATCCTTTTTCGAGCTTTTCAAGCGATTGGAGCAGGGATGATGATGGCGATGGGGCCTGCGATCGTAACAGATATTGCACCTCCAAAAGAACGGGGGAAATTTATGGGAATCATTGCGATCTCTGTTTCCATTGCATTAACGACAGGACCTGTTTTAGGGGGCTTTTTAACTACTCATTTTGGCTGGCAAAGTATCTTTTATATCAATTTACCGATTGGAATCATTGGCTATTGGTGGGCAAAAAAAGTGATACCAGAATCAAATCACTCTGGTGAACAGCATTTTGATATTAAAGGAGCAGTCGTACTCTTCTTATCTTTAACCAGTCTCTTATTCTCTTTAAGTTATACGGAGAAGGTCGGCTGGAGTAATCCATACATTATAGGTTTATTGGTTGCTGGGCTATTCCTTTTAGTACTTTTTATCTACATAGAAAAAAGAGTAGATCATCCTATGGTCGATCTTTCGATTTTTAATAATCGGTTATTTTCCATGGGGAACTTATCTTCATTATTAAGCTTTGTTGCCCAGTTTTCTGTCATTCTTCTCATGCCTTTTTACTTGCAGCAATTATTAAAGCTACAACCTTCTGAAGCAGGCTTGTTGTTTATTCCCATGCCATTAACCATGTTGTTGGTTGCACCGATTAGTGGTGTCATTTCTGATCGAATCGATTCTCGTTATATTAGCTCATTTGGAATGGTGATTACAGCATTGGGGATGTGGCAATTAAGTTTGTTACATATAGAGTCAACACGTTTGTCCATGATCTTAGGAATGATTACAGTTGGTTTAGGTATAGGAATGTTCCAGACGCCAAATAATAGTGCTGTAATGGGAAGTGTTCCCAAAAATAGATTGGGTATTGCTTCAAGTATGTTGGCTACGATGCGTAATATGGGGATGGTGTTAGGAGTAGCTATTTCTGGAGCCATTTTTACTAGTCGGCAAAATCATCTTACAAACGTATTATCTGCAAAAGGTCTAACAGGAGCTGAATTAAAAATAGAGGCCTTTACAGGAGCCTTTCACCTTACTTTTCTTGTAGCAGCTCTATTAGCAGTCATTGCGGTATTCACTTCTTTGGTACGTGGACCATTACACAAAAAATAGGTTGGCCTAAAACCAACCTTTATGTTTAAACCAGAAATACATGCTTAACGCAATGATGCCCATGAATCCTAAGGTAATAAAATAACCATAATGCCAGTTTAATTCAGGCATATATTTAAAATTCATTCCATAGACTCCTGCAATAAATGTAAGAGGCATAAAGATCGTTGTGATGACGGTAAGAGTCATCATGATCGTATTCATTCGGTTTGAACTTAAGGAAAGATAACTATCGCGAATATCTGAGGTAACCTCTCGATTTGATTCAATCATCTCGGTCAATTTTAGAAGATGATCATAGATATCGGTAAAATAAATATGTTGTTCTTTTACGATTTCAAGGCGTTCAGAGTTGATGATTCGATAAAGGAGATCTCGCATCGGGAAAATCGTATGACGAATGGTTAGTAATTGGCTTCTTAAATCGAAAACTTCATCCATTAACATATGAATCGGTCTTATGCTATTATCGATTTCATTAATTCGATCTTCAATTTTATAGATGGTTGGAAAATAATAATCTACAATTTTATCAATAATTCGGTACATGATATGAAAAGGACCTTTTTCTAAAGAAAGTGGATCAGAAATCAATTCTTGACGAACCAGTTCAATTTCACTGGATTGGAACAACTGAAAAGAGACAATAAATTGACTACTTACAAATAGGTCTACTTCTTCAGCTAGTAAAGTATCTTGATTAAGAGAATGAAGCACAAAAAAGTTATAACCATCGTAATAATCAAGTTTGGGCCTTTGTAAGAATTGCAAACAATCCTCAATCGCTAAGGGATGAAAATGAAAATAGCTTTCCAGTAACTTTTTTTCCTCTTCTGTGGGGGATTCAAAGTCTACCCAGTACCAGTCAATTTGGGAGGTTTTTAACTCCTCAAGTGGCAATCCTTCGATTAGTTGACGATTTTTTGTCACAGCAATGGTTCGAATCATGATTGGGCTGCTCCTTTTAGTTTTTACTTTTATTTTTGAATTTAATATACCATTTTTTCCAGCTTACACAAAATGCTCGGTTTAATCCGGGCATATTTTAATTAGAAAGTTTAATTTTCTTTTCTTAAAAAGATGAACTTTTTTAATTGAATAAAAGTCTTTTTTAATAAAACGATAAAAGAGAGATATATATTCTTTTCTTCTAGGGTTCCAGGTAATGAATTGGGGTTGATATCGTTTGGAGCAAGATCTTTATCAAATCATACGGGATGCAAAGCGAGGGAAAAAAGAAGCATTTGAACAACTTGTTTCGAGATTTAAGGGCCAAGTCATAAGACAAGCCTATGCAATGCTAGGTGACCAGATGGAAGCAGAAGACGTTGCACAGGAAGCCTTCCTTAAAGCTTATTATGCATTTAATCAATTAGAGAGTGAATATGCTTTTTCTTCTTGGCTTGCACGAATTGTCGCGAATTTATGTTATGACCGGATGCAGAAGAAAAAGAGGGAAAAAGAGCTCTTTCAAGAGGGAATGGAGAATCGAGCAAATCAACAAATAAACAGAAATAACAATATTGAAGGAATCGATCTGAAAATGACAATTCAAGATGCGATGCAGCAACTTTCATTAGAGCATCGGGCAGTCTTAATTTATAGAGATATTCAAGGTTTTTCCTATGATGAAATTGCAGAGATCATGAAGATTCCTGAGGGAACAGTTAAATCTCGTATTCATATTGCACGGAACGCCTTGAAAAAGGCACTAACGAGTCAAGAGGAAGGGGTGTAAAAATGGAAAAACATCTAGATGAATTGCTTTCCGCTTATCTAGATCACGAGTTAACTTATGATGAACAGTTAGCTGTAGAGGATCATTTATCTACTTGTATCCATTGTCAAACATTATTAGAAGAATTATCTTCGATAAAACAACAATTATTTAGCGCGTATCAGACATTGGAGATCCCAAATGATTTCGAGGAAAAGCTCATGTTAACGATTGAGAAAAGGGAAGTAGCAAAAATAGTGTCTGAGAAAAAAATCTGGATAGGCATTGTTATTGGAATATTATTAGGATCAATGTTACTCATCCTATTGCCTTATACTTCATTTAGCTTTAATTTACTAACTTCGATTATTAAAGTACTATTTAGCGTGATTCAAACACTACCAACGATCTTTAGTTTCATTCCGTTCTTAGTTGA
The DNA here is from genome assembly GCF_001748485.2 of Tepidibacillus sp. HK-1. Lineage (NCBI taxonomy): Bacteria > Bacillati > Bacillota > Bacilli > Caryophanales > Bacillaceae > Tepidibacillus > Tepidibacillus sp. HK-1. The sequence continues at coordinate 33,585 of NZ_BDGM02000017.1, forward strand.
AGGATTCTTAGTATTTGCCACAATATTAGTAGCAATCTCTATATGGTCATTAAGAAAACTTTTACAAACAAAAGCGTTAGGATAAAGAAGGTGAACCAGATGAAAAATCAATGGAAAAGAAGATTCATCCTTTTTAGTTTAATTTTTATTTTTATTTTTATTCTCAATATAAGCACACCTGTTTCTGCAGAGAATTTGTATTCGCAAAAGGATACGGTTATTCCAAAAGGACAAACCGTGGAAAATGTTTTCGTTTTAGGCGGGGATGCTACGATTTCGGGTACAGTTAAGGACGCGGTCGTGATCGTTAATGGTGATCTTAATATTAAGGGATCTGCTCGAATAGAGGGATTAGTCCTTGTCATTGGTGGGCAGATCAATCAAGAACAAGGGGCTCACATTTCAGAGCATGTACTTAATCTCTCGTTTAATTCAATGACAGCAAATAGTTTTCTACTTGGAGGAGCACTATTACTTGGAATTTGGTTCCTTCGCCTAATAACTAGTCTGTTACTTATTATCCTCTCTACCGCTACTGTCGCAATAGCCAAAGAACGATTACAGCCCTTTAAAGAGATGATAATAGAAAACCCATTACGACTCGTGACAGTAGGGATTGTTACAAGCTTATTGTTTTTAGCCTTAAGTGGTCTATTATCCATTACGATCGTCGGAATTCCAATTGTCCTTGTCTTATTAGTTGTTTTGTTTATTTTCTTATTGATTACTTTTTCATCTATTAGCTTGATCATTGGTGAGTGGTTACCTGGAAGTATCAACAGAGCACGATGGATGATAGCACTTGGTGGGGCCATCCTCGTTACAGCTGGAATCAATCTTCCGCTATTAGGATGGCTTTTATTTTTAGGCGTAATATGGATGACTTTTGGATTAATGACAATGTGGCTATGGCAGAAAAGAATGCAAAGAAAAGTGTGATTAGAAAATTTTTGAACACTTTATGAAATTCAATGATTTAAGGAGATATGTAAAATGTCGGGGAAACGCATTTTAATTTTATCTGAATCATTTGGTGCTGGTCATACAAGAGCTGCTGAGGCCATAAAAGAGGGAATATTATCCTACCATCCTGACTGGCAAATTCATGTTCTTGAACTTGGAACCTGGTTACGCCCTACACTTAGTCATTGGATAACAGAAATATACCTAAAAACATTACGTTTTTCTCCAAAAATATGGGGGATGATTTATCGAAGGGTACAAAATCGTACAGTGAAGCCCCAATTTGAATTCTTCTTACATCGAATGATCTATGCTCATATTTTGCAGTTGTTTCATGAATATAAGCCGGATTTGATCGTGACAACTCATCCTTTTCCTAGTGCTGTCGTCTCTAGATTAAAACGAATGGGCTTAAATATTCCCTTGCATACGGTGATAACCGATTATCATGTTCATGGATCATGGATCAATACGGGTGTAGATTATTACTATTTACCTAATCATGAAGCTAAACTACAAATGCAACAGCTTGGAGTATCAGAGAAGCGCCTTTATATTACAGGAATTCCTACCCACCCGAATTTTTGGAACAAAACGGATAAAAGAAAGATAAGAAAAAAATTAGGACTTTCTGATCGGCCAACACTATTATATATGGGAGGAGGACTAGGAATCGGTTTGTCTCCAGATATGCTAAGTACCATTCATCAATATCGGGATGAGATGCAAATATTGATTGTAACAGGAAGGAATCGTACTCTATATCGTTCTTTAAAACTTGATCCTTCATTTAATCATCCGCATATTCATATCTATCCTTTTGTAAAAAATATTGATGAGTTAATGGATGCAGCAGATTTGCTTCTTACTAAACCAGGGGGTGTGACCGTTGCAGAAGCGATGGCGAAGGGAGTACCAATGATTATGTTAAATCCAATACCAGGACAGGAAGAAGAAAACTATGAATACATTCTTCAGAATCAACTTGGTATTTCTGTAAAAGATATGGAAGAGCTGAATAACCTTCTTGAGCAATTTATTAAAGAGCCATACATGATCTCAAAATATTTTAAAAGTCTTTCAAAAACATATAATGGACGAAACGCAGTAGAACAAATCATCAAAAATGCCTAGTATTCGCTAGGCATTTTTTTAAATGGTGAGCTCTGAATAAGAGGAAGTGTGACATTTACGACGAAAAGGAAGGGTTTCCTGCGAAAATATATGTATAGAACTGGAAATAGCCTTATATCTGAGCCAAAAAGCAAAATTTGTTACTTGAAAACTTAATTTATTTATTATACTGTTCTATTGTTACAGAAATATTACAATGAGATTACAAAAAGACAAAGGGAGAAACCAGGAGGGTTTTCATTGATTGTGAATATAGGATTGGCTATGGTTGTTTATTCGCCTTATTTAGCCTTTTTACCAATGATCTATCTCCTCTATTATTTAATACGCAAGGGGGAGTTGTCACTTAAAAATCCATGGAATATCGGAATAGCCCTTTTATTCTTTTGGTCATTCATTGTTGGGATCATCAATGAGAATGAAATGTCTACTCTAGCATCTCTTGTCATTTTAGGACTATTATTAGTAAGTGTCTACTTTCAAGATAAATATCAAACAGTCACTGATGTAGAACGACTATTTTTTTCAATCTTTTTGTTTTCTATTGGGTCTGCTTTGATGGGAATTTTGGAACATTTTAATATCATTACCTATTCCCCAACGTGGTGGAAATACTTACTTGGTACTCGTTCTATTGACGATATTACCGAAAGCTATAGAATATCTGGGACTTTTAACAATCCAAACTTAGCAGGGACTTGGTATGCGATCATGATCCTTTTTGGGGTTTATTTCTTTAAAAAGTCAGAGGGGATACATAAAGTTTGGTTTGCAGTTGGTACAGCGTTATTTGTCACTGTTTTAATGATGACAGGTTCAAGAGGAGCTGTAATTGGACTTTTCTTTGGCTTTGTTATTTATAGTTATTTTTCTGGCCATAAGAAAAAGATGCTTTTCTTAATGTTCACTTTATTATCAGGTATTACCTTGATGCTTAATTTTCCAGAGTGGTTCCCACGAGGGGAAATCCTATTTTCCTCTATTCGTGATCGACAAGCAATTTGGGAAAATGCATTATATATGTTTATGATGAAGCCAGTGACAGGGTGGGGTTTACTGGGAATTTATTATGCGGATAGTTCAATTTATCATTATTTAAGAGTCTTTCATGCCCATAACACCCTTCTAACTATAGCAACTACGCTTGGTGTTGTTGGCTTATCGATTTTTCTTTGGATGGAGTGGTCATTATTACAAGAAATTCGCTTACTTTATCAAAAAAAATGTAGAATTACTCCATTACTAGGTGGAATTCAGGCGATTGTTTTAGGCCAAGGGTTATTTGATTTTACCATAATGAGTCCACAAGTGGCTCTCCTGTTTGTTGTCAGTTCAACCTTAATTGGGAGCTTAGCTTATTCTTATATTCCACAAACCATCCCAACCTATCCTCTTACTTTGCGTTATAAAAAGTCTTGGAAAAAAGCATAATTAGAACAAAAAATGCACCCATATGATTGGGTGCATTCTAACCTAATTTTTCATTCAAAGAAATTCACGGACAACGGAGTGCGTTAGAATATACAAACATCTTTTATTGATGCCGTTCAAGGAAATCTAAGATCAATCGATTCACTTTGATTTCATTTTCCTTTTTAGAGAATCCATGTCCTTCATCTTCTAAAACAAGATACTCCACTTCTACTCCTTTTTCCCTCAAGGATGCAACAATTTGATCAGATTCAGCTTTAACGACTCGAGGATCATTTGCACCTTGGATAACAAGCATGGGTTTGGTCATTTGGTTAAGATAGGTGATCGGGGAATCCTTTGTTAATCGTTCTTTATCAACTTCAGGATCTCCTAACCAACGAGTCATAATTGGTTTCCAATGCTCAGGAACAGAATCAATAAAGGTAAATAAATTATTTGGCCCAAAGATATCGACTGCCGCTCTGAAATATTCTGGATGACGCCCTGCTAATAGTAAGGTCATATAACCACCATAGCTACCACCAACAACAAATAACTTATCTCGTGCTGAGATACCCTGATCAAATAACCACTCAATACCAGCAACGCAATCTAAACGAGGGCCTTCCCCCCAATCGCCTTCTACTAGCTTTGTAAAGCTTGCTCCATAACCGGTACTTCCTCTAAAGTTGGGGGCAAATATCGTGTAGCCTCGGCCTAATAGGAATTGAAATAATCCTCGGAAAAATTTACGTTCAGCAGCTTGTGGACCTCCATGTGGCCAAAAGATCGTATATCCATTTGCAACCTCTGGCTTTGCTTTAAATAATAAGGCCTCGATTTCCAATCCATCAAAGGAAGGATAACGTACAACTTCAGGATCAACCATGTCTGATTCAGGAACACCTAAAACTCGATTGTCAGTAAGAGGATGCCATTCTCCATTTTCTTCTCTTTTAAAAATATTAAATGGTCTTGTTGCACTACGCCCTAATAGATAAAGGTTGCCGCTATCAGCCACAGTAAACTGCTGGATATTGTCTACAGGCGTGTTAATCGGCGTTAGAATTTTATTGTCGATCTGATAAGCATAGAATTGGTCTGTAACACCTTTTTCCGTTACGATGTATAAAGTTCTGGTTTTTTCATGCCATTTGATTCCGGTAACATCCTCTTTCTTCAACTTCAAAATAGTGGCAAATTCTTTCGTTTCTAGATTAAAGGACGCTACATAAGAAAACTCTTCTTCAAAATTTGTTACGAAATAAATGGTTGACTCATCGATATAAAGAGCATCTGTTGCTGTATGAACTTTTTCTGGGGATGGAGTTAAACAAAAGACTTCATCACCAACTTTTACATATGCAACAACATAAGTGTTTGCATACATTTTGATATAAACATAGCTTTTCTCCTCAGGACTGGTTGTCACTAAATAAGTTGTTGTTTCATCCCCTTGAAATAATAATTGATCCTCTTTTGTTACTAGGTTGTAAAGCCGAGCATCAAGGAAGTTCGGGTTTTCCTTGCTTGTCATATAATAGAGCCGTTCTCCATCTTTAGATAGTTCAGCAAAGAAATATTTTTCCTTCCTATCACCTGTTAGTATTGGGAAAGGTTTTCCTCCCTCTATAGGTAAGGCATAAATTTGATAATTTTCATCGCCATCATGGTCAAAACCCGTAAGGAAAAAACGATTTTTTGGATCGATCTTAATAAAGCTGCTATTTTGATCATGATAAGTAAGTGGATATGGATAGGTTTGAGGCAAATCCATTGCCCATAAATTAAATTTCCCATTCATGTTGGTACTAAAGATCAATTTACTTTCATCTTTACTTATTGCAAACTGAGAAATGACATAAGTTCGAAAGAATTGTTCTACATCTGGTTTAGGAAATGAAATCATTTATAATCCCCTTTCAGAAATTAGATATTTTTGTGAAAAACCTTAAACAATATATTCTTCATTAGGCGAATTATTCCTCTATTTCGTGGAGCATCATAGGATGAATAAATCTAGAGATAAAAGGAAAAATTTATCTATGTGACATGAACAAGTAAATGAGGAGGATAAAAAAGTGAGCGAATATCATTACACAGTTACAACAAATAAGACTGTAGAGCAAACCATACAGGATTTAGAAAACGTCTTAAAAGAAGATAAGTTCGGTATCCTATGGAAGTTCGAAATCCATAAAAAATTAGCTGAGAAGGGGTTAAATGCCTCTAAAAATATTACTGTTCTTGAAGTATGCAACCCTGAAGAGGCACATGGGATGTTAGAAAAAGACCCAATGACTAGTTATTTTCTCCCTTGTAAAATGGTAGTTACTGAAGAAGGGGATCACACGAAGGTGGGTTTAGTACGGCCAACCACGTTAATTGGCCTCATGGAGCAAGAAGGATTAAATCAAGTCGCCAAAAATATAGAAGATCGTTTAATTCACTCGATCGATAAAGCAATTTAAAGATTTTGAAAACAACAACAATTAAAATAGATAAAAAGAATGGCGTGTGATGAACTGATTGCACGTCATTTTTGTTTATCAAGGGATAAACTGCTATAATATGTTTGTTACTTAGTTTGAAAGGAGACAAAACAATGAATATCAAACAATACGCAAATGCACCTGAGATGCAAATCGATCCTGATAAGGAATATGTAGCAACCATACATACAAATAAAGGAGATATTAAGATCAAGTTATTTGCAAATGGAGTCCCAAAAACAGTAAATAATTTTGTTTTTTTGGCGAAAGATGGTTATTATGATGGGGTAAAATTTCACCGTGTCATTGAAACCTTTATGATTCAAACTGGAGATCCACTTGGTAATGGAATGGGAGGTCCGGGGTATTCCTTTGAAGACGAATTACCACCAGTTAAAGCCTATGAGCCAGGAATCGTTGCGATGGCAAATGCCGGCCCTAACACCAATGGCAGTCAATTCTTTATTTGTAGTGGTCCAGATAGTACCTTTCTTAATCAGCATCCTAACTACACCGTTTTTGGTGAAGTGATTGAAGGAATGGATACGGTAAATGCCATCGCTAGTGTACCAGTTGGGCCTTCTTTTGGTGGTGAAATGAGTAGCCCTAAAGAAGCGGTATATATGAAAAATGTAAAAATAGAGGAAATGTAAATAAACTTATAAGCTTAACAAAAAGATAAACATCCATTATGCTTATGTAAAAGAGAAAAAAACAACAATCGAGGTGACTGTCATGTCATTGTCAGATGAATTATTAAATATTGCACCTATTGAATTTTCAGGGATAGAAGATGAGAATCTTAAACAACAGATCATTGAAGCATTGATGGAGGTTAATGACCCTGAAATTCATATTGATATTGTAAATCTTGGTTTAGTTTATGGTGTTCATTTGGATGAAGAAAAAAATGTTGTCGTTAGAATGACACTTACAGCAATGGGCTGCCCATTAGCGGGTTCTATTTCAATAGATGTCCAAAATGCATTAGCCGGGATTGAAGGAATAAATAAGATCGCTGTAGATATCGTTTGGAATCCTCCTTGGGATAAAGATCGTATGTCAAAATATGCAAAGATGGCATTAGGTATCAGATAAAATGTGGAATCAATGAAAACCTAGTAGGCCATGGTACTAATTGACAAATCCCTATATCCGTGTTATTTTTACTATAAAGGGGAGTAGCTAATAAGCAACAAAGTCGTCAAGACAGGAAATTTTTCCTCGGCTTTGTTCACAACTTCATTTATGTTGTTAGCAAGACCTTTATCTAAGAAGATAGAGGTCTTTTTACATGTTTTTATCTTTTTAGGTAATGATAAAAAGTGGGGGTGTACAGATAGATGGACGTAACAGGGATACAGTTCTTAAGTAGCTTACTTAGTATTATTATGATTGATATCGTTTTAGGAGGAGACAATGCAATATTAATTGCCTTAGCCACCCGAAAGTTACCTAAAGGTCAACGAAAAAAAGCTATTTTTTGGGGAGTTATTGGGGCAATCGCCATCCGTGCAGGGTTAACTGCCATAGCAGTTTATATACTAGAGGTTCCCTTTATTAAATTAATCGGTGGGGTTTTACTTATCTGGATTGCATACAAATTATTGGTTGATGAAGATCAACATGAAGATGTTCAATCAGGAAATAATGTTTGGGAAGCAGTAAAAACCATTATTATTGCAGACTTATTGATGGGGATCGATAATGTATTAGCGGTTGCTGGAGCTGCACATGGCCATCCAGTGTTAGTGGTTCTAGGTTTATTAATTAGTGTTCCTATTATCGTTTGGGGAAGCACTATAATCTTACATTTTATTGAAAAGTATCCTATTATCGTTTTCATTGGGTCTGCAGTCATTGCTTGGACATCCGGTACAATGATTGTTGAAGATCGGTTGGTTCATGAAAACCTGATTCAAAAGCTTCCATATCTTGAATATATTATTCCGATTCTGATTATCTCATTCGTTATTGGAATGGGATATTGGAAAAGAAAAAAGGATGAATCCTACAATCGTGTATAAATGATGATCGTTAAGACTGTTTATTTGATAAACGGTCTTTTTTTCTTTATTTCACTCAGGTATGATATGGAAAAAGACAAAAGGTAAAAGGTGATAAGGAATGATCATTGGCATCGGAATTGACTTGGTTGAAATACCTAGAATCAAAGGAATCATTGAAAATAAAGAAAGTCACTTTCTTCAAAAGGTTTTTACCCAAAAAGAATTAGCAGGAGCCCCTTTAAATCCACAAAGAAAAATAGAGTATTTAGCAGGAAGATTTGCAGGAAAAGAGGCAGTAGCCAAAGCCTTTGGTACGGGGATTGGAAAACAATTAAATTGGAAGGATATTGAAATCAGTTCATTAGATTCAGGAAAACCAATCGTAGTGATCAAATCGACGGAAGTAGAGAAAGAAAATCTTACCATACATATCAGTATTTCTCATACAAAAACAATAGCAATCGCAAAAGTTATTATAGAACAAATATAGACAACCTGCATATCTGTCCAAATTCGGACATACATATATAACGCAGTGAAAAAAGGAGGAGGAAAAGTGTTTCTGGTAACTGCAGAAGAAATGCGTGAAATTGACAGGAAGACGATTGAAGAAATTGGTATTCCAAGTATTGTTTTAATGGAAAACGCCGGAAGTCAAGTAGCGAGAGAAATGATGCAATTTATTTTCAAACCGGCAAAGATTGTGATTCTTTCCGGTCATGGGAATAATGGAGGGGACGGTTTTGTTACAGCTAGGCATTTGGGGAATCATGGTTATGACGTTCAAACTTGGTTAATTGGCAGTCCTGAAAAATTCACACCTGAAACGACGATTCATTTTAATGCACTTATTCAATCTGGATATAAAGTAAACATATTTAGCCAAGACAATGAACTGGAATTAAAGGAAAGTTTGATCAAAGCAGACATCATTGTAGATGCCTTATTGGGGACAGGTGCAACAGGAGGACTCAGGGAGCCATATAAATCAATCATCCAATTTGTAAATCAGACGAATGCAACGAAAGTGGCCATTGATATTCCCACGGGAGTGAATAGCAATACAGGAGAAGTGGTTGAACTTGCCTTAATTGCTGATTATACCATTACCTTTACCTTACCTAAGATTGGGCAATATCTCTATCCGGGTACAGAGTATATAGGGAAACTAAAGGTAGTAGATATTTCAATCCCTTCTATTGTGATTAAGGAAGTTGACCCAAGAATCAGCCTTTTATCTCAGAACGACCTTCGTACACGTTTACCCATCCGCAAAAGAAATAGTCATAAAGGGACTTATGGTCATGCTTTTATCATAGGTGGCTCTAAAAATATGCCAGGTGCTATTACACTTGCAACAATGGCCGCTTTACGTACTGGTGCTGGGTTAACTACCTCAGCTGTACCGGCTTCAATCCAACCTATGGTGTTCTCTAGAGTCCCTGAAGCCATTTGTATTGCAATGGATGAAGATTCGACAGGACATTTTGCACTAAATAGTATAGAAGCTCTCCGATTAGAAGAAAAAAATTATACAGCGATCGGCATTGGCCCAGGAATTGGCCAATGGGAATTAGGGCTGGAATGGTTTAAAAAACTCCTTTTATCCATCAATCTTCCAATGATCATCGATGCAGATGGATTAAACCTCCTATCAAAGGAGATAGGTCTACTCGATCAACGAAAAAGTGAAACGATTCTTACCCCCCATCCAGGAGAGATGGCACGACTTATCAAACGAGATGTTGCCTATGTAGAAAAAAATCGAATCAAGGTTGCTAAAGAATTCGCATCTGAATATGGGGTTTATCTGCTGTTGAAAGGGGCGCATTCCCTTATCGCAACTCCAAATGGAGATTTGTATCTCAATCCAACTGGGGGGCCTGAACTAGCCAAGGGTGGTTCAGGTGATGTTCTAACAGGAATGATAACAGGATTCGTTGCTCAAAAATTACCGATCCTAGATGCAGTGATGTTAGCCGTCTATCTTCATGGGATAGCTGGAAATCTTGCTAGTAAACCTTCTAATTATAGTACAATCGCTACAGATGTAATCGACAAAATAGGTTTTGCCATGTCTACTTTGTCAAATCACGTCGATGCGTTACCGACACATTTCCCAGGAAATTGACAAGTTATTTGAATTTGTCGAATTAGAGGGGGAATATATAAAATGCGTCGAGCTAAATGGTTATTTGCTTTAGTTATCATTTTGCTTCTCTTCTCATCTGGTTGTGGACAAAAAAGTGCTGATGATATCGTTGGAGATTTAGAAGACACCTTAGATTCTTTAAATAGCTATAAGGCGATTGGAACAATGAATATAAAAACAGGCGAAACGACTCAAGAATACTCGGTAGAGGTTTGGTATAAACAGCCTAATTATTACCGAATTGCACTAAGTAATGCCAATTCTCAAGTAACACAAATCGTTCTAAAAAATGATGAAGGTGTCTTTGTCTTAGATCCTTCTTTAAACAAAAGCTTTCGCTTTAAAAGTGATTGGCCAGAATCAAATGGTCAAGTTTACTTATTTCAATCTCTTGCTAAAAGTGTAATTGAGGATGGAGAGCGTGTTTTTTCTGAAGAAGAAGATCATTATGTTTTCCAAATAAAAGGGAACTATCAAAATCAAACACTAAGTCAACAAAAGGTTTGGTTTGATAAAGATCTTCGCCCAATTAAAGTTGAAATTTTTGATCCTAATCAGACACAACTTGTGACCATGGAATTTACAAACTTTGAATTCGATGTTGAATTTGAAGATGATGCGTTTGATATGCAACGTAATTTGACAGGATGGGATCTAAGCTCTATGCCAACATTAGCCAATACAGACAATAGTAAGAGTTTTGGTATTATTGAACCAAGTTATATACCTTCTGGGGTAACAAAACAGGCTCCTCAAGTCATCAATCAAGGCGAAGATAGAAAAGTGGTTATTAAATATAAAGGTGAATTTAATTACAATCTCACAGAGTCAAGACCAAAAGCAATCAGTGCTTCAGCACCAGATTCTGCAAAAGCAGATATTATCGATCTTGGATATGGATTAGGTATCCTAACAGACATGGATGAAATAAGAACCCTTTCCTGGACATACGATGGTGTTGAATTTAAATTAACAGGTGATTTGCCTGCAGAAGAAATGGTTTCTGTTGCACAATCAGTATTTGAGCAATCAGGTAAATAATCAAAGTTCATAAAAAATATTTTTGGGCGGAAGAACCGCCCTTATTTTTTTCCAATTTTCCCATTTAAAAGAGATGCACGAACAACGGAGCACGTTGGAATATACAAATCTTAAGAAGACGAATGTTGACAAAAGAGCAAAGAAAAGACTAAGATTGGCGATAGAAGTAAATGAGATGGGTGTGAAGATTGTGGAAGAGATTCGACAAGAAAAACCAAGTTATCTGACATTATTTTTACGAAAGTCTCCAAGAGTAAAAATTGTAGAATCTTTAGTTTTTGTTTTTTATATATTGGCTTTAATTGTAATCGTAGGATATAATCATCCTTCATTTAAAATCTACGCTGTTATCGGTGCCATCTTTATTCTGCTGATCCAGCCATTTTTTTATCAATTGCTTTATCGACCACTATATATTTTAACGAATGTTGACTTAAGAATTAGAAAGGGGAATCATCAAACCATCATTCCTTTGGTGCAAATTGAACCAGCTTATGATTTACGTCATTTTTACAAAATCAAAGGGAAAAAAACAGCGTTAGCCGTTTCTGATGAGTTTTTAAAAACGTTAGAAGAGCAAATTGCAAAAGCTAAAAGATAGAAGGTGCATAAGGTGGAACACTCTTTTTATCGTCCAACTATTGCTGAGATTGATTTAGATGCTGTAACCCATAATGTCCATTTTTTCAAAGAACGAATTCCTCATTCAATGACAATACTTGCAATCGTTAAGGCTGATGCTTATGGCCATGGTGCGGTACCTATTGTTAAGCATTTGCAATCGATTGGAATACATTATTTTGCGGTTGCTTTTATAGATGAAGCCATCGAATTAAGAAAGGCAGGCATCATGGATCCCATTCTTATCTTAGGACATACCTCGATATCTGCTGTTGAAAAAGCCTTTGAATATGATATAACCCTTACAGTTTTTACTAAAGAAATAATCAAGCAGATCCATCTTGTGGGAGAAAAACAAAAAAAGAAATTGAAAGTTCATATAAAGGTAGATACCGGAATGGGGAGAATTGGGGTTTTCCCTGAAGAAGCACTAACCTTTTTTCATGAATTAAGAAAATCTCCTTGGATTGAGATTGAAGGGGTCTTTACTCATTTTGCCACAGCAGATGAGGAAGATAAAACATTTACGCAAAAGCAATATAAGACATTTATGGCTGTTGCAGAAAAAATGAAATCAATCCAAGATATACGTTTTGTCCATGCTTCTAATAGTGCTGCGATGATTGATATGCCTGATCTACAACAAACAATGACACGGTTAGGCATTAGCTTGTATGGATTACTTCCTTCAAAGAATGTAAAGATTTCAAATCATCATTTAAAGCCAGTGATGTCGATCAAATCGAAAGTAGTGTATTTAAAAAAGATTTTTAAAGGACAATCGGTTAGTTATGGTGCTACATTTGTAGCTCCAAGAGATACAATGGTTGCAACGATTCCAATCGGATATGCAGATGGCTTTTCAAGGGGGTTATCCAATAAAGGATTTGTTCTAATTCGTGGAGAAAAAGCTCCTGTGATTGGCCGTGTTTGTATGGATCAAATCATGATTGATGTAACCGATATTCCATTGGTTCAAGTGGATGATGAAGTAGTCATTTATGGCACGCAAAATGGACTGTCGATTCAAATGGATGATCATGCAGAACAATTAGGTACGATTAACTATGAGTTAGCTACACTCGTAGGAAAGAGGATCCCACGAATTTATTTAAAGGATGGCCAAATTGATGCTGTGATCAACAACTTATGGAGATAGGTGATGTAATGAAGGCCAAGATCCCATATTTTGTTGCTTTAATACCGATTGTATTAACTGTTGCCTTTCTCATGATCACTGTATTTCTTTTAGATATTCCCTTATTTATTCCATTACTATTTGGCTATTTTTTAACGGTTCTTATTGCCATGATTTATCACATAAAGGTTCAATCTCTATGGATAGCTTCAATTAGCGGAATTCGCTCTATCTCGATGATAATTGTCATCCTTGTTTTAATTGGTATCTTAATTGCTATCTGGTCTAGTAGTGGTACGATCGATGCTCTTGTCTACTATGGTTTAGCTCTAATTCATCCAAACTATTTGGTCTTCATTAGTTTTATTGTGAGCTCTTTGATCTCCATGCTTTTAGGAACTTCTGTGGGAACCTCTAGTACAGTAGGCGTTGCTTTTATGGGGATGGCACACCATTTGGGGATTTCTCCTTCTCTTGTTGCAGGGGCTTTGGTGTCCGGAGCATTTGTTGGGGATCGGACCTCCCCCTTATCTTCAGCAGCACAAATGAACTCACTAGTTACGGATACCAACTACTATGAAAATATCAAGGAATTGCTAAAAACACTGATTCCAGCAATGATGATTACCTCAATTTTCTATTTATTTATAGAAAGTGGGATAGATAGCATTGGTGGAGGGGCAGATTTTGTTGTTGGACAAGCAAGGAGAGAAATAGTTAGTTTATATGGCACATTATCTCTTTGGTTACTTTTGCCCCCTTTAGTTATCATGATTTTAGCTTTTTTTAAAATTTCAACACGATTAAATTTGTTAGCAGGTATTCTGATTGGGGCTGTCTTAGCATATATATTTCAAGGAAGGGATGTCTTAGAATTAGGCCAATATGCTCTCTTCGGATTTAATCATCCAAATGGGAAATTATTTGGCGGAGGATGGAATATGTTTAACCAAATCCTTCTTATTGTTGTTGCTGGTGCCTTTTACGGGGTTTTAGATTCATCAGGCATTTTATCAATCATTTTAGATAAAATGACAAAATCGATGAAAAATGAATTATCAGTTGTTCAAAAAACAATGGGAATCAGTATTGCATCAGCTGCCCTATCTTCTACCCAGGTGATGGGTATCATTATTCCTGGAAAAGTCATGTCAAATATCTATAAAAAAATGGATATGAAGCTTACCTTATTAAATCGGATGATTTCAGATTCTGGAATGATGGTTGCAGGATTAATTCCTTGGAATTTGAATGCGATTCTTTTAGGAATAGCGTTAAATATATCTGTATTAGATTATTTACCCTATGCCTTCCTTTTAGTTGTATTGCCAATCTATAGCTATTTGCACTATTGGTGGGGTTTTGCTAAAAAGGAAAAAACTACTGGCAGGAAAATTGCAAAAAATATCGAATAATAGTGTATAATAGTATTTTGTATAGTATTGTTTTCCTACTGCTTTTTATCAAGTATATTTTTGCATGAAATTCGACATAATGGTATTATTAAAAAGAAATGATTATTGTTATCTTGTTCTCGTGATATTTGTTGGGGGTGCTTAGACTGTGGCCAGTACAAAACGTATTATGATCACCTTACCTCAAAATCTTTTACAAGAGGTAGATGGAGTAGTGAGAAAGGAAAATTTAAATCGTAGCGAATTGATACGGGAAGCTATGAAATTGTATCTCCAAGAGAGAAGAAAAAGATCCATTCGTGAAAGTATGCAAAAAGGTTATATGGAAATGGCTAATATTAACCTTAACCTTGCCTCTGAATCTTTTGTTTTAGAGGATGAGGCTGATACAGCTTTGGACCGCTTAGTAAGCGGGGTGTAAGTCTTGATTGTTAAACGTGGCGATGTTTTTTTTGCGGATCTTTCCCCTGTGGTTGGATCAGAACAAGGGGGAATTCGCCCTGTTTTAATCATACAAAATGATATAGGGAATCGCTTCAGTCCGACCGTCATCGTCGCAGCTATTACAGCACAGATTCAAAAGGCAAAATTACCTACACATGTCGAGATTGATGCGAAGACATATGGGTTTGATCGTGATTCTGTTATTTTATTAGAACAGATTCGAACCATTGATAAGCAAAGATTAACAGATAAGATCACACATCTAGATGAAGAAATGATGTTAAAAATCAATGATGCTTTGCAAATTAGTTTAGGAATGATAGACTTTTAAAGAGGGTTAAACCCTCTTTTTTTATGAGAATAAAGGGAGAAATGTAAATGGAATCATTACAATTTATGACACGTCAAATTGGGGAAGAAATGCATTTAAAAGAAGAACAAATAAAGCAGGTCATATCTTTATTGGATGATGGCAATACCATTCCTTTTATTGCGAGATATCGAAAAGAAATAACTGGGCAATTGGATGAAACCCAATTAAGGGAAATTGCTGAGAGAATTACTTATTTAAGGACATTATATGATCGAAAACTAGAGGTTATACGTCTTATTGATGAACAAGGGAAGTTAACGGAAGAATTGCGAATACAGATTGAACAAGCCACCAAATTACAACAAATAGAGGACCTATATCGCCCTTATAAGCCTAAACGAAGAACGAGAGCGAGTATTGCTAAAGAAAAAGGATTGGAACCATTTGCTTCTATTTTGTTGGATCCAAGCAAAGTGGACCAAATTGAAGAGATAGCACTTCAGTTTATCAATCCAAATCAAGAAGTAGGCTCAGTCGAAGACGTGATACAAGGTGGACAAGATATTATTGCAGAAATGATTTCAGACGATCCTTCAGTTAGACAATGGATCAGAGAAGAAACTTTAAAACATGGGGTACTCATCGTACAAGCAAAAGATCAACAACAAGAAAGCGTCTACGAAATGTATTACGATTATCAAGAACCAGTAAAAAGCATCAGAAGTCACCGAATATTAGCCATCAATCGTGGAGAAAAAGAGGATTTTATAAAAGTTAAAATACATATGGAAGAAGAGTCTATTTACAAACACATACAAAAAAAGTTTACTCCACTAACAAATTTTAAGAAGTTACCTGAAAGACTTCTTCTGGTTATTGAAGATAGCTATAAACGATTGATTGCACCTTCAATAGAGAGGGAAGTTAGACAAATTTTAACGGAAAAAGCAGAGGAACAAGCAATACATATTTTTTCAGCTAACCTTAGACAGCTTTTATTACAACCTCCGATTAAAGGGAAAATGGTTCTTGGGGTGGATCCAGCTTATCGAACTGGTTGTAAGCTTGCAGTCATCGATCCAACCGGTAAAGTAGAGGATATAAGAGTGATTTATCCAACTCCACCACAAAATAAAATAGAGGAGTCTAAAAAGCAACTAAAGGAGTTGGTCGATCGATTTGAGATCGAATTAATTGTAATTGGCAATGGGACGGCTTCGAGAGAAACAGAACAATTTATTGCTGATTTTATTCGAGAAATGGAGCAAGATATCTTTTATTTGATTGTCAATGAAGCTGGAGCAAGTGTATATTCAGCTTCTGAATTAGCAAGAGAAGAATTCCCTGAGTTGGATGTATCAGAGCGTAGCGCGATCTCGATTGCTAGAAGAATACAAGATCCATTAGCAGAGCTTGTAAAAATCGATCCCAAATCAGTTGGTGTTGGTCAATATCAGCATGATGTATCTCAAAAGAGATTAGAAGAAAGTTTGAAACAAGTGGTCGAATCCGTAGTAAACTACGTGGGAGTAGATGCAAATACCGCTTCAGTTTCTCTCTTACAATATATCTCAGGTATGAATAAGACAGTAGCCAAAAATTTGGTAGCCTACCGTGAAGAATATGGGAAATTTAATTCTCGTGAGGAATTGAAAAATATCCCTAGATTCGGAGCCAAAACGTATGAGCAAGCAATTGGGTTTTTAAGAATTGATGGAGACAATCCATTAGATAAAACCTCTATTCATCCTGAATCTTATCAAGTTGCCTACGATTTACTTAACTATATAGGGTATCCTGTTCATGACATCGGTAGCGAAAAAATAAAAGAAAAACTAAAGGAAATACAAGTAGATGTATTAAGTCAACATTTACAAATTGGAATACCCACTTTGAAGGATATCATAGAGAGTTTAATTCGCCCTTTTAGAGATCCGCGAGACGAATTACCAAAACCGATCCTGCTAAAAGATATTTTAAAAATTGAAGATTTAAAACCAGGAATGCATTTACAAGGTACTGTTCGTAATGTTGTCGATTTTGGGGCATTTATAGATATTGGTGTGAAAGAAGATGGGCTAGTTCATATTTCAGAATTAAGCGATCATTATGTGAAACACCCATTAGATGTTGTTTCTGTTGGAGATATCGTCGATGTTTGGGTTCTTCAAACCGATGTTTCGAAAAAGAGAATCAGCCTTACGATGAAAAATCAAGGGAAATAGTAGCTGATATGGGAAATGAAAGAAGCGGCCTATGAAGGTCGCTTCTGTTCCAATTGTTCTTTTTTTATATAGGAGAGCCAAAATTCATTCAAAAGTTTGATCCTGTACTTATCTTTATAATAAAAAGCTTGGGTAAATTGACGACGCAACCAATCTGGCACAGAATCGCCCCTTTCCATTTTCGAATTATATGTTATCCTATGTAGATGAATGAAAATTGGTTCGAAACTCAATCTATGTAGGTGATTTGAATGGAAAATGATGAGCTACAACGATTAGTCGAGGAAATATCCTTACACTTCTTTTCAATGCCATTCCTACACAAGGCTATCTTTAATTCTCGTTTAAAAACAACTGGTGGAAGATATCTGACCAAAACACATCATCTTGAATTTAACCCAAAGTCTTATGAACAGTATGGTTTGGATGAACTAATTGGCATCATCAAACATGAATTATGTCATTACCATATGCATCTTCAGGGGAAAGGATATAAACATAAAGACCAAGATTTTAAACAGTGTTTGAAAAAAATAGGTGGTAGCCGTTTTGCGAAACAGCTAAGCAAGCAAAAAGAACAACCTTATCGGTTTCTTCTTGAATGTAGAACATGTGAACAACAATATTTTAGAAAAAAGAAAATGAATCCTGATCGTTATCGTTGTGGAAAATGTGGCGGAAAATTAAAAGGAATTGAGATCGATTATCAAAAATAATGTTGACAAAGGATAGGCTAGTATGATAAATTATAAAAGTCACTGTTAGATGATCCTCGTTAGCTCAGTTGGTAGAGCACTCGGCTGTTAACCGAGTTGTCGCAGGTTCGAGTCCTGCACGAGGAGCCATATGGAGAGATACTCAAGAGGCCGAAGAGGACGGTTTGCTAAACCGTTAGATCGAGCAATCGGTGCGAGGGTTCGAATCCCTCTCTCTCCGCCATTCTATGAAGTAATAAATATGGCCCGTTGGTCAAGTGGTTAAGACACCGCCCTTTCACGGCGGTAACAGGGGTTCGAATCCCCTACGGGTCACCAAAACAGATGTCAGTTTTCAGAAGTCAGAGGTCGGAAATAAATACATTAAAAAAATTTAAGTTCTAGTACCCGTTTAGTTTGCGAAAGCAAGCTATTTTAATTTTAATGAAAATATAACTTTCTTCTATCTTAATTTTTATTATGGCGGCCATGGCGAAGTGGTTAACGCACCGGATTGTGGCTCCGGCATCCGTGGGTTCGATTCCCACTGGTCGCCCCATTAGATTAGGCTTTAATTAGTCTCTTATGAGCCATTAGCTCAGCAGGTAGAGCACCTGACTTTTAATCAGGGTGTCACAGGTTCGAATCCTGTATGGCTCACCAGCTTCGTTTGACGATTTGTCGTTTTCATGATAAAATATTATATGTTTAAATTTATTTTATATGCGGTCGTGGTGGAATCGGCAGACACGCTATCTTGAGGGGGTAGTGGTCCTTGACCGTGCGAGTTCAAGTCTCGCCGACCGCACCATTAAACTTCTGAGCATTACGTCGGATATTCTTCCTTTTATTTTTATTTTGCTTATTCCGATCATATATAAGATCATGCGGGTGTAGTTCAATGGTAGAACTCCAGCCTTCCAAGCTGGTAGCGTGGGTTCGATTCCCATCACCCGCTCCATTAAAAATGAGCGTGACAACGTTGATTAATCTTCTGAGTAAGCGAAGATTGTTGTGCCTGAAGGGTACTCCATTAAACTACATAAGATAAAAAAGTGTACCCATAGGGTACTTTTTTTGTACAAACATTTCTACTTTTGTATAATAGATATTAACAAGGAGTGATCAAATTGAAAAACTTTACATTTTTAAATCCTACGAAGCTTTTATTTGGAGAAGGCCAAGTTGCAAATGTAGATAGAGAAGCTGCAGTATTTGGTAAAAAGGTTTTAATTGTTACTGGTGGGGGTAGTGTAAAGAGATCAGGATTATTTGATCAAGTGATGGATCATTTAAAAAGTGAGGGTTTAGCTGTATATGAACTAGCTGGCGTCGAGCCAAATCCACGTTTAACAACGATACATAAAGGGATTGAAATTTGTAAGACTGAAGGAATTGATTTAGTATTAGCTGTGGGTGGAGGAAGTGTAATTGATGCTTCAAAGGCAATCTGCGCTGGAGCAAAGTATGATGGAGACGTCTGGGATTTCTATTTAGGAAAGGCTGTTGTTGAAAAGGCATTACCTCTAGGTGTGATTTTGACATTAGCTGCAACTGGATCAGAAATGAATGGTGGATCTGTTGTAACCAATTGGGAAACACAACAAAAATTATCAACTGGAAGCATTCATTTGTATCCCAAATTCTCCATTTTGGACCCTACATTAACTTACACTGTACCTAAAGATCAAACTGTTTATGGAATTGTGGATATGATGGCTCATGTATTTGAACAATACTTTAGCCATACTGAAAATACACCCTTACAAGATCGATTATGTGAATCTGTATTAAATACGGTTATAGAAAATGCTGAACCTGTTCTTAAAAACCCTGAGGATTATGAAGCTCGTTCAAATCTTTTGTTAGGTGGGACAATGGCTTTAAATGGAATGATCAGTATGGGTATGGAAGGCGATTGGGCCACTCATGGAATTGAACATGAAGTAAGTGCAATCTATGATATCCCTCATGGTGGTGGTCTAGCGATTCTCTTCCCAAACTGGATGAAATATGTCGTAGATGAACGAGTAGAAAAATTTAAGCAGTTTGCGATACGCGTATGGAATGTGGACCCTTCAGGAAAAACTGATAAAGAAATCGCTCTTGAAGGAATTGAGAAAGTAAGGGAATTTTTCAACCAAATCGGTGCCCCATCCCGATTAAAAGATTATGATATCGACGATCGAAATCTTGATCTGATGGCAGAGAAGGCAGTTGAACGGGAAGGAACGATTGGTCGCTTTAAAAAATTAACTAAGGAAGACGTAAAAAATATTCTTACCATGAGTCTATAATGATCCCAAATAAAACAACTCGTAGCTGTGTAGCTACGAGTTGTTGCTCTTTTAAACCACTTTCAATTATGATAATGTATAATGATGGATCATTCATGCAGTTTGTAAGTAGAAAATATATGAAAATAGGAAAAGCTAAACATAGATGATAAATGTTAAGGAGATTTTTATGTCCAAACCCTATGTTTTTTTTACTAATGATGTTTTTGAAACACAACAATTGGCTAGTAAATTGGCTAAATATTTACATTCTGGAGATGTTATCACCTTAGAAGGCGATTTAGGAGCGGGTAAAACTAGCTTTACTCAAGGTATTGCGAAAGGCTTAGAGATTTCACAGGTTGTCAATAGCCCAACCTTTACGATTATAAAGGAGTATTACGGCCGTATTCCATTGTATCACATGGACGTATACCGATTAGAAGATGGTGCTGAAGATCTGGGTTTTGAGGAGTATTTCTATGGTGAAGGGGTTACCATGATTGAATGGGCTTCGATGATCCATGAGTTCTTACCGGAGGAGTTACTTAACATTAAGATAGAAAAAATAAGTAATGATCAGCGAAAGATTACTTTTGAACCTAAAGGAGAAAGGTATATCCAATTATGTGAGGAGTTTTCAAGGAATGAAGATTTTAGCGATTGATACATCTACAGCGGTTATGGGGGTTGCTTTATTAGATGAAAAAAAGATCTATGCAGAGATGACAACGAACCTCAGAAAAAATCATTCTATTCGTTTAATGCCAACTGTCGCCCAACTTTTTGATGAGGTAAAATGGAGTCCTAATGAAATTGATCTTGTTGCAGTAGCAAAAGGACCTGGGTCCTATACCGGTGTTCGTATTGGTGTAACAACTGCAAAAACCTTTGCTTGGGCTCAAAATATACCGATTGTAGGTGTGTCTACATTAGAAACCATGGCGTATCAACAACATTCATTTCCAGGAGTGATTTCACCTCTTATCGATGCTCGTAGGGGACAAGCTTATGTTGGCCTTTACCAACAAAGAAATGACAGCTGGAGTAACCTTGAATATGACCGGATTATTTTACTTTCTGACTGGCTACAAATTCTTAAAAAAAGAGAAGAGCAAGTCCTATTTGTCGGAGATGATGTTTGCCTACATCAAACACAAATCGATGAATTTTTAGGCGAATATGCAACATATTCATCTTCTCCTTTTAATCTACCTCGGCCTAGTGTGATAGGGTGGCTTGCCTATCAGCAGTATCTGACAGGTACGGTAGACAACACCTTTGATTTCGCCCCAGCGTACTTACAGTTAGCTGAAGCAGAAGTAAAATGGTTAGAAAAACAAAAACTTACTAAAGGTTAGGTGTTTTGTTTGGGGAAAAAACAACTTAATATTAGAAAAGCAAATATTGAAGATGTAGAGCAAATGTGGAATGTGGAGCAAGCCTCATTTTCCAAACCATGGTCGAAGGAAGCCTTTGTTAGTGAGATGACGACGAATCGATTTGCCCAATATTATGTTCTAGAAATAGAAGGGGATATTGTTGGCTATGCAGGAATGTGGATTATTCTAGACGAAGCACATGTAACAAATATTGCGATTCATCCCCATGCTAGAGGACAAAAATTAGGAGAATTGATGATGAGGCATTTAATAGCCATAGCGAAAATGTTTGGGGCCAAAAGCATGACGTTAGAGGTTCGGGTTTCTAATCAGATTGCTCAAAATTTATACCGGAAACTAGGCTTTAAAGAAGAAGGATTACGTAAAAATTATTATGCAGATACAATGGAAGATGCAATAATCATGTGGGTGAATTTGGAATGACTTATATTTTAGCGATTGAGACAAGTTGTGATGAAACTTCTGTGGCTGTGGTTAAAGATGGCCAAACCATTTTATCCAATATCGTTTCCTCCCAGATTGACGTTCATAAGAGGTTTGGTGGGGTTGTTCCCGAAGTAGCATCAAGGAAACATGTAGAAGGGATTAATTTTATTTTAGATGAGGCACTAAGAGAAGCGAATCTAACCTTAGATGATATTTCTGCAATAGCTGTAACTTACGGGCCAGGTCTGATTGGAGCATTATTGGTGGGAATTGCTGCAGCCAAAGCTATTGCTTTCGCCAAAGAAATACCTCTAATTGGTGTTCATCATATTGCTGGTCACATCTATGCAAACCATTTAGTTAAACCTCTTCAATTCCCATTGATTGCATTGGTGGTCTCTGGAGGACATACTGAATTGGTCTATATGAAGGATCATCTTCAATTTGAAATCCTTGGTCAAACAAGAGATGATGCGGCTGGTGAAGCTTACGATAAAGTTGCAAGGGTATTAAAGTTACCTTATCCAGGCGGTCCCCATATTGATCGTCTAGCTAAAGAGGGAAAGCCTGTAATTCCACTACCAAGGGCATTAATGGATGATAGTTATGATTTTAGCTTTAGTGGTTTGAAATCAGCAGTGATAAACACAATGCATCATGCTGAACAAAAAGGCACCAAGATTTCACAAGAAGATATGGCAGCTAGTTTCCAAGAGGCTGTAGTAGAGGTATTAGTTGAAAAAACAATGAGAGCGATTAAGGAAAAACAGGTAAAACACCTTATTTTAGCTGGAGGAGTTGCAGCAAACCAAGGTTTACGTTCAAACTTGCAACATGTCTGCAAGCAACTTGATGTTGAGTTAACCATTCCTCCATTAGCTTTATGTACAGATAATGCGGCGATGATTGCAAGTGCTGGATACTTCTATCATATTAAAAGGAAATGGAGTACATTAGACTTAAATGGTGTGGCTGGATTGCCATTAACTACAGTTTAATAGTTACATGCAAAAAAAGATTTACTTCACAAATAAGTCTTTTTTAAAGATAATAAAGTATAACTTTCTTCCACTTGTCATTTAGGGGTTTGTATATTCCATAAGCTGCTACATAGCGTGACTAGCAGCTTTAGCTGTGTAGCACGACTTGTACACTTTGTGTGCCTTCAGAAGTGCCCTTCTCTCCTTAATCTTTATTCATAGAAGGGCACGGATGACGGAGCGCGATGGAATATACAAACCTTTTCTTAATGTATTGTGGATAGAATTTATCCACAGTATTGTGGATATGTGGATAGATATTGGTATGCAAGGTACCATCAGGGATGAAAAATTAATGGGTTATGGACAATTTTTTAACCAGAAATTGTGAATTATGTTGATAAGTAGGGTAAAAATAGAATTAAAGCAGGATCAGAATGTGAATAATATTGTGGATATGTGGATATTTGAAAATTTCACAATTTTTCAGACAGGATTTCTAGCAAAAATATAGAAATGATGGAGGGAATAGTGAGGTAGCTATTTGAAAGGGGTTCATCATTTGTGAAAGATTGGTCTAGTCATCATTATTTAAAAGTTTTTATCTTTATTTTAGTCCCTATGCTCCTGTTAATCGATAAAAATGAATCTTATGATTTACAGAATCAATTAAGTCCTTATCTATTTTGGGGAATGCTGTTATTCTCTATATTATTAGCGGTTATGGTTGCAAAGTCGGTAGAAAAAAGAACACAAATGCGCTTACGACAATTAAAAGAAGAGTTAGATTCTTTACGAAATACAGGAAAACCATTATCAGTGGCTGATGATCATTTTGGTGAAATCGCCCAATCAGTAAATGATATAAACGAAAATTTATCAAACAAACAAAGGATAAATAAAGCAATTTTAGATAGTATTCCATTAGGCATTATATTCTACGATGACCAAGGCAAAGTGATGTATGTAAATCAAAAAGCATATGAAATTACAGGTTATACTAAAGAAGAAATTGAACGATTTACTGTAAAAGGTAATATTCTGAATCATAGTGAATATGTATTTTGGAAAACCTTACATTCTGGGGAATCTTTTTTTGGTTTTGAAAGCTTCTGCCCAACAAAAGATGGTCGGGAGATCCCGGTGATGACCTCAACAAAACCGTTATATGATTCTGAATCAAAACAGATGATTGGGATTATTAGTACATTTATAGATATCTCAGAGCAAAATCGACTACGAAAAGTAGAACAACATGCCAAAGTGATGTTGGATCATATCTCAGATGGTGTGATTACTGTGGATAACTTTGGCGTGATCAACGGTTTTAATCGTGGTGCAGAGGAAATGACTGGATTTAAAACAGAAGAGGTACTTGGCAAGTATTATGATGATGTCTTTATAAAACGGAAAACCATTTTTACTAAATTGACTCAGACCTTGCGTTCAGGAAGAGAATATAGCAATTATAAGAAAGAAATGATTGATGTATCCGGTGAAAAGGTTTTTCTGATGATTACAACTCGTATCCTAAGGAATGAGCAGGGAAAACAAATCGGTGCGATGGGGATTTATAAAGATATTACGCCGATGGTTGAACTAGAACAACAAATCCAAAGGGCAGAAAAGCTTGCCGTAGTTGGTGAATTGGCTGCAGGAACCGCCCATGAAATTAGAAATCCTCTTACCACCATTAAAGGGTTTATACAGGTATTTGAAAATGAATTAAAGGATAATGATAAGAAACAATACATTCACCTTGTTTTAGATGAAATTAATCGTATTAATGAAATTATTAAAGAAATGTTGTTACTAGCTAATCCTAGTGATTCATTTAAGAAGTGGATGCAAATTAATCAGATTATTAAAGAAACCATTACTTTTATGAGTGCAGAAGGGGCAATGTATAATGTTGAATTAGTAACGGATTTGCAAGAGGAACTCCCCCTTGTTTTTATTGACGAAGGGCAAATCAAACAAGTTTTTGTTAATATGATTCGAAATGCAATTCAAGCCATGAAGAAAGGCGGCATCATGGAGATAGCTTCTTTGTATAATCCTATACAGCAAAGAATTGAAGTAATCTTTACTGACCATGGGGAAGGTATTCCAGAGGAACAGTTACCAAGGGTATATGAACCTTTTTACACAACAAAGCATGATGGGACAGGGTTAGGCATTCCAGTATCTTTCCGAATTATGAAAAACCATGATGGCGATTTGCAAATCTTTAGTACCCAAGGTGAGGGAACAAAGGTAGTTTTATTTTTCCCAATACAGACGGATGATTCTTTTATTGACGGGCAAGAATAGGTAATGATGTCTTGTCTAGGAGGATGTAATCACGATGGCCAAGCTAAACCGTTGGTTTGTAATCCTTTTATTGACGATCTTTTTGATAGGATCGTCTTTTTCATATACCCTTGGTAAAAATAAAGACCAAATTGTGTTAATCATCATAAATCAACTTTCTTTTTATGATCAAACTAAATATAAAAATATAGATGGATTTAAGCAATTAGAGCAAGATGGGATAAAAGGTGCAATGAACCTTAATTCAGCTAGCAGTAGAAGTGATGCTAATAGCTATTTAACGATTGGAGCAGGGAGTCGAGGTATCGGTGTCAGTGATATGGGGAATTCGTATCAATCTTATGAAAGCATTGCAAAGTACAAAGGAATGAATGCGTTAGAAGTATATGAACAACAAACAGGATCAGAAGTAGCAGAAAGGGATGATCTGATTCTCTTTCTGCCCATTGAAAAATTACGAGATCAGATCCAAAAATTTCCATTTTACATTGGAGCCTTAGGTGAATCATTAAAACAGGCAGGCCTGACGGTAAAGGTTTACGGAAACAATGATACATTTGAGAGGATAAGATATGCACCATTGATTACAATGGATCAAACTGGGTTAAGTTATGGAGATGTAAGTGAAAATACCTTAATCAAGGATCGAAAAAGACCTTTTGGAGTAAAAACAAACTATCTCTACTTGTTGGAAAAATGGAGAGAAAATCGTGAATTAACTGATTTGCTTATTTTTGATTTAGGAGATTTATATCGGCTTGAACAATTTAGAGACCAGATGAACAACGACTATGAAGAGCAACTTAGAAATGTCATTTATCAGGAGATAGGCCAATTTATTCAAACGATCATCAACCAACTGAATCAAAACCAAACATTGATTGTATTATCCCCAATGGTAGGCCAACAAGCAGTAAAAGAGGATATGCTTTTATCTCCAGTCTGGGTCTATCATGGACAAGAACAAGGGAATTTCCTCATTTCTGGTACCACGAAACGACCAGGAATTGTGGCGAATATTGATATCGCGCCGACAATTCTTGAAAAGTTAGAAGTTAAACAGCCTTCATACATGTTAGGCCAAAAAATCAAGAGCATCGATGAAAACCTTAGTTTAGAGGAAGAAATACAGCAGATTTCTACCACATATAGAACAAGAGCTACGGTTTTATATACTTATGTCGGATGGCAAATCTTTATTCTTATTTTATCGATTTGGGTTTGGTTAAGAAATTACAAAAGAAGCTTTTCTTGGATTCAAATAGGTTTATTAAGTATGTTATTTATGCCTTTTCTTCTATTAGTCACAGCTGATTGGATCTCCAATTACGCCTACCTTTATCTAGGTACTTTGATTGGAATTAGTTTAGTTTTAGCATGGCTGGTCCAACAATTAAAACCCATTAAAGCCTTTTTTCTAGTGGGTATATTGATTTTTCTATCCATAACTTTAGATACCTTCATGGGTGGGCCACTGATGAAAAGATCCTACCTTGGGTATGATCCGATCATTGGTGCTAGATATTATGGGATTGGTAATGAATTTATGGGCGTTTATATTGGCGCAACCTTATTATTTATCTCTCATTTTCTGCAAATGAAAAAGAATGGGGTTACTTTTTTTATTACCTTATTTGTTTTTGCAGGGATTAGTTTTATTCTTTTATATCCTACGCTTGGAACGAATGCGGGGGGAGCAATATCTGCGATTGTAGGTACGGGAATAGCTACAATAAGGTTTGCTGGCTTAACCTTTAACAAAAAAGGGATTATCTGGATGTTGCTCATATTGGTTTTAGGATTAGGTATGCTATTGTTTATAAACAGTATCGTTCCAATAGAAAGCAAATCACATATTGGTAGAGCATTATCCAAACTTTATCAAGGAGATTTCACTATGATCTTTCAAACGATTGAAAGGAAGTTAGCCATGAATTTTAAACTGATACAAGTTTCTTCATGGAGTAAGGTAATGGTGACTTCTATTTTTGCAATGGCAATCATTTTTCTAAAACCACAAGGAACATTGAAACGAGTGATGGAGCATTACCCTGATGTTTTTCATGGTTTTTTTGGTATCGTTGCTGCTTCGATCACCGCTTTATTTGTAAATGATTCAGGTGTTGTGGCTGCATCAACGATGATCATCTTTGCAGCAGTTCCTATGTTATTTTTAGCTATCAATGAAGAAAGGAGCTAGATTGTTTCTAGCTCCTCCTGAATTTCTTCCCATTGTAACATCAGATGATCTAGTTGGTTTTTCATTTGTTGAAGCTCATCATTCTTAGCATAAGAAAGTTGATGATCAGAATAAACCTCTGGCTGAAGAAGTTCTGTTTCAATTTTTCTTATTTCTTCTTCCAATCTCTCTATCTCTGCTTCAATACTTTCAATTTTTCTTTTCAATGATCTTTCTATTTTTTGCCTTTCTTTCTCTTCTATATATTGTTGTTTCGTCGCCTTTTGCTCAATTTGTGTAGATTGAACTTGTGTTTGTTCTTCTAGTTCAGCTTTTTTTTCTAAGTAATAGCTATAATTCCCCAAATAATTAGTTGCCCCTTCTGTTGTTAGCTCGATCGTCCTTGTTGCAATTCGATTTAAAAAGTAACGATCATGAGAAATGAAGAGGATTGTTCCAGGATAATCGATCAGTGCATTTTCTAATACTTCACGACTAAAAATATCTAGGTGGTTGGTAGGCTCGTCCAACAATAAAAAATTTGCTTTTTGTAGCAATAATTTTGCCAAGGAAACTCTAGCTTTCTCCCCACCACTTAAATCTTTTATCTTCTTAAAAACATCATCCCCAATAAAGAGAAAGTTTCCTAATAAGGTACGAATTTCACTTTCTAACATCGTTGGATGCTCATCCCATATTTCATCAATCACTCTTTTTTCTAAATGCAAGCGATCCTGCTCTTGGTCATAATACCCGATCATTACATTAGAGCCGTATTGAATTATCCCATCGACGTGAATCTCTGCAATAGGATTTCCAGAAATGGATTTAAATAATGTAGATTTACCAATCCCGTTTGGCCCGATGAGGGCAACGCGTTCCCCTCTTGTAATATCAAAGGAAACATTTTCGAATAGATGGCGAGCCCCAATCCCGATGGAAAGGTCTTTTACAGACAGAACTTGAGTACCACTCTGTTTCTCGATATCAAAGGTAAAGTAAGCTTTTTTTTGTTTAAGTATAGGCCGATCTATTTTTTCGATTTTCTCTAGGGCCTTTCTTCTACTTTGTGCCCTTCTAGTGGTTGAGGCTCTTGCAATATTTTTTTGAATGAAATCTTCTAACTTGGCAATCTCTGCTTGTTGTTTTTCATATTTTTTCAATGTTAATTCTAATTGCTGTGCCTTTTGCTCAATATATTGACTGTAATTCCCTACGTAACGAGTTGCCTTTGTTCTTTCAATTTCATAAATCACTGTGACCAAGGCATCCAAGAAATAACGATCATGCGAAACAACTAAGATGGCACCAGAATAGGATTTTAAATAAGCTTCAAGCCAAGTCAAGGTTTCAATATCCAAATAATTGGTTGGTTCATCTAATATAAGAAGATCAGGCGAAATTAATAAGAGCTTTGCTAGAGCAAGTCTTGTTTTTTGACCACCGCTTAAGGTGTGAATAAAGGTTTCTTCATAAGGAAAAGAGTGGAATCCTAAGCCGTGTAAAACACCCCTAATTTGTGATTCATATTCGTATCCACCTTGATCTTTAAACCGTTCCATCGATTCTGAGTATTCTTTTAATAATTTTTCATACATGGTCGCGTTTTCGAGATAGGTTGGGTCAGACATTTTTTCTTCTAAACGACGAAGGGATTGTTCTTGTTTAATCAGGTCTATAAAAACAAGCTTCATTTCCTCCCAAATGGTTAATTCTGTATCAAGTCCACTATCTTGAGCTAAATAGCCAACAGTTGCACTTTTGGCAAGATGAATCTCCCCAGAATCAGGGAGCATTTCGCCAGCAATGATTTTAAGCAAAGTTGATTTTCCGGCTCCATTTACACCAACAAGTCCTACACGTTCATTGGATTGGATTTGTATATCAATATCCGATAGAATAGGTTCTACGATAAAAGATTTTGAAAGTCGGTTCGTTTGTAGTAATATCAATAGTAAATCACCTCTTTTCATAAGTGTAACGTAGATACTATTTATCAATCAAGTGGAAGACTCATTTCCTTTGCAATGCACAATTTCTAGAAGAAGGTATGAAGAATGTGTGATAAAAATCCTTTTCCTTCTTAGTCGTTTGAGTTAGTATTAATGAAAGATAACTTTGCTCAAGATTGAGCAATTTCGTAAAAAATATTGTAAAATAGTAGAGATGGGGAAAAAAGCCATGAGCTTCACTTCTATATTGTTAGCTGGCGGACAAAATAAAAGAATGAATGGGCTTCCAAAATGGGAATTGCCAATAGGAAAGGAAATAATGATAGACCGGTCGATTCGGCGGTTAAAATCAGTATCTAAACAAATCATCATTGTTTCTGGCGGGACTTATCAGTTTTCCTTTTTGGATAAAGAGGTAGAATTCATTAAACTTGTTTACGACCAGACCCCATTCTTAGGGCCGTTGAATGGAATACGAACAGGACTTACTCATAGCACAGATCTATATCATTTTGTCGTTGCTGCGGATATGCCCTTTTTTTCCGTTGATTTGGCTCTATGGATGTACCAATTAGCAACTACGAATCAAATGGATATTGTCATTCCTAAGTGGAAAGATAAATTGCAACCTTTACATGCGATTTATTCAAAAAGTTTGATAGATGCGATGTCCAAAGATATAGAAGAAGGGAAAAACAGTTTAGTAAAATGGATTCTGGATAAAAAGAGACTTCTTATTGTAGAGGAACTAGACGTACAAGAATTTAACCAGAGTGGAAAAATATTTTTCAATATGAATGATCCTGAACAATATATGGAAGCATTAAGCTGGATGATTGAGGAGGAAAAAGAGTGAAGTCTTCTATGCTTAAAGAGATAAAAGTGGAAGATGCAATTGGATATGCTCTAGCTCACGATTTAACTAAAATTGTTCCTGGAGAATTTAAAGGAAGAGCATTTAAAAAAGGGCATATCATTACAGAAGAAGATATTCCTGAATTATTAAAAATCGGAAAAGAACATATTTATGTAATAGTGTTAGAAAAAGGTTATTTACATGAAAATGAGGCTGCCATTCGTATGGCAAAAGCGATTACTGGGCAACATGTGCTTACAAACGAACCACATGAAGGGAAAGTGACACTTACTTCCGAAATATATGGATTAGCAAAAGTAAATGAAGAAATCGTTCATCAAATCAATACAATCCCTGATCTTGCTCTAGCTACTGTGCTCAATAATAAAATCGTGCAGCCTGGAGCGAAGTTGGCAGGAACTAGAGCACTTCCTCTTATTGTTGAAGAAAAATACATTGAACAAGTTGAAGCGATTACCAAAGGGAAAACTGTGATTGGGGTTAAACCATTTAAGCTTTTCAAAACAGGATTAGTCACAACCGGAAGTGAAGTATTTAAAGGCAGGATTAAAGACCGTTTTGGCCCGGTTATAGAAAAGAAATTAAAAGCATTTGGCTCTGAGTTGGTTGAACAGCGTTTTGCTCCAGATGATGTAGAGCAAATTAAAGCTGAAATCAAATATTTCCTTGATAAAAAAGTAGATATGGTTCTTCTTTCTGGTGGAATGTCTGTCGATCCTGATGATCGTACCCCTTTTGCGATTCGAGAAATGGCTACAGAAGTAATTACTCAAGGGACACCCATGCTACCTGGTTCGATGCTGATGGTCGCCTACTCAGAAAATACACCAATTCTCGGGTTGCCTGGAGGAGTATTACATGATCCTTTTACTGCCTTTGATGTCGTATTGCCAAGAATTCTTGTAGGTGAAAAAGTAACAAAAGAGGAAATCATACGTTTAGGTTATGGGGGGTATTATGGTTGCTAAATGAACGCAAAATTCCCATTGCTAGCTTTGTTGGCTATTCCGGTAGTGGGAAGACCACCTTGATGGCGAAGGTCATTCACGCATTTAAACAACAAGGATATCGTGTTGCAGCCATTAAACATGATGCCCATCGTTTTGAAATGGATCATGAAGGGAAAGATACTTGGAAATTTGCCCAAGCTGGTTCTGATGTTGTACTGATAAACTCACAAGAAAAATTGGCCATGATCGAGAAGGTGGAGAGATCGCTTTCATTTGAGGAAGTGATTTCCTATGTGAAGGATGTAGACATTATCTTGGTGGAGGGGTATAAACATGAAGCCCCATCTAAAATTTTAGTCGTTCGTAGAGAAGAAGATCTAACCCTACTTTCAAGTCTTAAAGATGTGATTGCAATTGCAACTTCGTTACCACTTGATGAAAAGCAGATCCCTATTTATGATTTAGACGATGTTGAAGGGATTGTAGAATTGATTCAATCAAATATATTGGGGGAGATAAAAGATGGCTCAAGATCATAAGATACCACAGGTTACAGCCAAGAGATTACCTTTATATTATCGTTACTTAGAAAAGTTACATCTCATGGGAAAACAGCGTGTTTCATCAGCCCAATTAAGCAAAGAGTTATTGATCGATCCAGCAACCATTAGAAGAGACTTCTCGTATTTGGGGGAATTAGGGAAAAAAGGATATGGTTATAATGTAAGCTACTTGTTGCAGTTTTTACGAGACTTTTTAAAACAAGATGAAGTAACCAATGTTGTTCTCATTGGGGTTGGTAATCTAGGTACAGCTTTACTGCATTACAATTTCTATAAGAATCGCAATATCAAAATTGTGGCTGCCTTTGATAGCAATCCGAACAAGTTTAATCGTGAAATTGATGGTATTCCCGTTTATGGGATTGATAGCTTAAAGGAAGTGGTTCAATTATTCCGGGTTGAAGTTGCGATCCTAACCGTACCTGTTCATGTGGCCCAAGAAATAACAGATAAATTAGTAGATGCAGGAGTTAGAGGAATCCTCAACTTTACTCCTTCAAGGCTAACAGTGCCAGCTGGTACATTGGTACACCATATTGACTTAACGACTGAATTACAAACATTGGTCTATTTCCTTAAGAATTTTCCAGAAGATGAGCTAATGGAACAAGACCAAGAGCTAGAGAATGAAGATGAATAGGAGAGGGATCTCATATGGTGGATCAAGATAAATCAATGACTTTAGTCAGTCATTTAGAAGAGTTAAGAAAAAGAATTATCTGGATTATCTTGTTTTTTGTCATTGCCTTGGTGGTTGGTTTTATGTTAACAGACCCAGTTATTCGCTATTTTACTGATGAGCTCAAAGCAAAAGGGGTTACCTTTAACGTTTTCCGTTTATCTGATGCACTAAGAGTCTACATGCAATTTGCTTTTGCGATTGGGATTACCCTTTCCCTTCCTTTTGCGTTATATCAAATTTGGCGATTTGTTGCACCAGGCTTAACAAAAAGGGAAAGAAAGGCAACCATATGGTTTATTCCCTTTGCCTTTATTCTATTTTTACTAGGGGTATCATTTGCTTATTTTATTCTATTTCCAATGGTCGTTACCTTTCTATCCAATATCTCTAAACAGTTAGGTGTTGTTGAAGTATACGGGATTGCTCAGTATTTTAGCTTTATGCTGAACATCGTGATTCCGTTTGGTATTGTGTTTGAGCTTCCAGTTGTCGTAGTCTTTTTAACCCGTCTAGGTATCATTACACCTAAATTATTAATTAAAATTCGGAAGCTGGCCTATTTTGTATTAATTATTGTGGCCGTCACCATTACACCACCTGAGCCGATGTCAGATATTCTAGTCTCTGTTCCACTCATTTTGTTATATGAAATTAGTATCATCCTATCCAAAGTGGCCTCAAAAAAACGCCAACAAGCATTAGAAGAAATTTAATCTGAACAACAAAGAGCACGTCAACCTTGAAGAAGGAAGCGTGCTTTTTTTATATGTTTTAAAGTTTAAGTGAAAATAAAATTACATCGTGACTAGAACAAAAACGAATAATATTTTTTTAATCTTATCCAAAATAATGTCCTCCTTTTAATTGGACTTGAGTCAATATCTTGGACACAAAAAAGTTAAGTTTTTTGTAAGTCACTTGTCGGCGGTTTTGAGTATCTCCGTTTTGCCTCTAATCCGACAAGGTCTTGCTCTGCCATGTATCTCAGCTGA